>JBEBGH010000331.1:0-5990 GCA_040081565.1 Pirellulaceae bacterium | reverse complement strand
GCCCAGGGTCGAGGTTCGCCCATACGAATATTGCCAGTGCCCCAGCTATCAACTCAAAAAACATTCCGGCAGCGGCAACCGCCATTCGGTCACGTCGGCGATCAAAAGACCAACTGCTGGAAACGTCGACGTAGGGCAGGGGAATAAACATGAACAGGACAATGCCGAATTCATGAACCTTGCCTCCTAGACGTTTGCAAGTAATTCCGTGTCCAAACTCGTGAATGAGCTTGACAATGATCCAACTCAAGGCGAACCACATCCAGTCAAATTTGGTATACGTCTGCAATCGAGTAATTGAGAAGTCATCCCAATTCATACACAAGCGTACCAAGCCGTACAAAATGGCGAGAATGCCGAACACCAGAAAGGGCCAACCCAGCAACCAGCCGATCGAGCGATTGATCTGTGTAAAAAACAGATCCGGATTCATAATCGGAATTGAAACCGCTATTGGATTCAGCTTCTGGATTCGTTTGGCCTTCTTCGCCTTGATCTCTTTGGATGAAATACGTTCGACCGAGCGACTGGATTCGGTATAAGCCAGTCCGGAGTGAATCAGGAAATTGCAAATTCTGGCCGAGGTCACATCATCGAGTTGCGATTCACCAGAAAATTGGGCAACGAGCGCCAAGGCCTCTTGGACAGTTCGCTTTCCATCCAAGAGCGACAGCAACATCGCCTCCAGCAAGCCCACGCGAAAATAGCGAGCGTTGACTTCGTCCTCAATCAAGTACCAAGTCTCTTCACCTCGTTGGCGCAACGAAAAACGCAAGCCATCTTTCAGCTTGGGGCGAGCGTTGCCAAGGTCAAGTGTTGAATGGTCAAGTGAATGCAAGTGAAATTTACCAAACAAACTGTGAATAGATAAAATTCCACGGCTTGTGGAACAGATTCCAGCCCAAAGTGTGCCGATCGCAATCGATTCGAGCCGATCCAACCATGCCGGGTCGCAGAGTTTGATCGGAGTTATCAACAATGACTTCCGCCACGAAGACGTTTCGAGCCATTCGCGTCTCGCTGACGGGGCGGACCAGGGAGACAGTACCGCGGATGGCTTGGCTTTCGCGACCCTCCATCCAGATCCAAACCGATTGCCCTGCACGAACCTGCCCGACGTCGTCGGCGGGAACCGACAATTCGATCTTGAGTGGCTGAATCGTTCCTACTTCGAACAGTGTTTCGCCGACGAATACGGAAGCGGCTTCGGCTCGATCGAGTGATCCACTCAGCACCACGCCGTCGATTGGCGATTTGACCTCGAGTTGCTCCAGCTTCGACTTGAGAATGGACTCTTGAGCGGAAAATTTGTCCGCGTCCAATTCCGCCAACATCGCCTCGGAAACATTTTGAGCCGCCAATTCGATTTCTCGTTTTCTCGCGGCCTGCTCTCGTTCCGCGGAGGCCGAACTCAGCTGCCAGCGGATGTTTCGTCCGTCGAGACGCGCCAAAACTTGCCCTTTGGCAACGACATCACCGGGTCGCACAAGGCCGACTTCAATCTGCCCTTCAAACGGAGCGACTGCAAAGCGTCGAACTTCGGGCTGAGCGACGGCGCGACACCGGACGTGATACGTGACCGGCACGAACAGGAATACCATGACCGCCAGAATCGAGTAAAACACAATTCGCGCCGTTCCATCGGTCATCAATGACTTGAGTCGATCGGTCCATTGTGTAATCCGCGAGGGAGTGCTGCGTTCTACGAGTGCCAAAGCATTAGCGATTCGCGGCGAGGCGACGGTCAACAGACGCTTGAAGCGATCCGCCTCAAGAATGGATTCTGGTCCCGCAAAGATCCAGCTGCCGACCTTGCGACCGTAGGTTGTTTCCAAGGGCCATGAAACGATCGACTCTGTCTCCAAAACATGTGCCAGATGTTTATGGATGAGCAACAATGGCTCGCCATCGTCAGTTTTTTTGTACGACCAATGCCCCGGCGAACGGCGCACTTGTGACTCGTTGATCGTTTGCTGAAGGGTTTGAACGACCTCGGCCTTTTCTGTAATTGTCGATTCGCCTGCGATGGCGCGCAACCGGGTTTGGCGACCTTCCTTCCAGCCCAACGCCACATTGGGGCAACCTATGTAGCGAGACATTTCGTTGACCACCAGTCTTACGGCAACGTCGAGGTTTTCCGCACCCTCAATTCGCGTCGACAAATCGATGATCGCCGCGAGCGATGCCAGTTTCCAGTCGCCAGAGCGGGCCACCAGAGTTTGCTTCCAAACTTGGATCGCCGAACTAAGCATTTCCACTTGTTGGCGAACCTGAAAATTATCACAGTCGTTCGCAGAAACGACAACGAGCACCTCTGGGTCCTCGGCAAAAACCGAGATCGGGGCCAGAAACAGCGTCGCATTCAAATCGCCAACCAGCTTGCGGATTTGAATCGAGTTTCGCTGGAAAACAGCCTGACACTGTTGGCCTAACTCATTAGAAAAATCATTTCGCCGCGGGCATCGCCCCGTGGAGTGGTTTGGCTTCAAATCCCAATTACCTGACGAATCTTGAACGGCATGCCCAATTCCTAACGTCTTTGGAATTCCGATACCAACGTTGCGAAATTCGCGGCGAATGGTTTCTTCGTCCGCCGACATCGCGATCACTTTCAACAGACTCTCGTTGAATTTCGAGTGGTCGAAACTCGACGGTGCACCTGGAGTGGCTGCGGCCCGATTGCCGGTCGCAAACTCGCCCGGTGGCTGGTTCGAATTCTGATTGGAGAGTGTCGACATTGTGGCGTCCTTGGTACTGTTGGCTTATCGCTGCGTCTGATGCGCGACCTTTGGACTGGGCGATAAGAGCACGCATTTGATGCCACTCATGAGTTCACCTTGAGGATTGTCGATTTCGACTTCGATTCTTCCGGTCGAGCTTTTCGGATCGATAATGGGTGATCGAAAAAGAACCGTCGCGTTTTCAGGCCGTTTGTTATCGCCTATTGAAACTTGCAGGACATCACCCGAGCGAATGGCGGCGATCATTTTTTCTTCGAGATAGAAATTGGCTCGCAATTTGTCGAGGCGAACAACGGTGCAAAAAATCGGGTCGGTGGCCGCGATGTACTCGCCGAGGTCTTTGTGAATTTTGGTCACCACGCCGTCGATTGGACTGCGAATCAACCTTTGTTCGATCTCTGCTCGGATCTTTTCCAGTTCGATTTTGCTTTCTATCTGCAATTCCTTGGCCATCTCAACTTCTGACAACGCGGTTTCATATTGAATGCTTGCTTGATCGATTTCGGCTGGGTTGGCGTGCCCTTTTTCGGACAGTTTGATCAAATTGTCGAGCTGTTGTTTTTTCAGACGTTGAATTGCTTCGGCCGAGCGAATCCGGACAACTGACTCTGCTCTCATTTTCGCTAGTTTCTCTGCCTCTTGATAAACTCCATCGTTGAGGACGCCGAGGATGTCGCCTTTTTTGACGGTTGACCCTTCAGTCACTCGGATTTCGAACACTACGCCGCTCTCCGAGGCTGCGACATCGCATTGCTCGAACGGTTCCGTGAAGGTCGAGGTGATTTGCCCGATGGCCGCCTGAGTTGCGAACGTAAAAAACGCCGCTAGCGCCGGGCATAGCCAGCGTTGCGTCCAATTCAAAGAACAAACGAAAGTCTTCCGAATCATTTCAAGGCCTCGTAGTTTTCGCGGACGGAATCAAGCCAGCTATCGTGGCGCAAGAGCTCCTCACGCATCATTCTTTGTTGAAACTCGATATTTCGCTGCAGCCGACGGATAGCGGCCATGAAGTCGGTCTTGATTTCAGCGTTTGTTTCAGAACACCTCAACATTTGTTTCTGCAGTCCCGTTTCGCTGGTTTGAATCAAGTGGTCTTCGGCGGAAATAAAAAACTGAAACGATCCAGGATCGCCCTGTCTGCCGCTGCGGCCGATCAGTTGGTTGTCGATGCGAGACGAGTCATGTGCCTCGGTCCCAATCACGTGCAGGCCGCCAGCCTCCCGAGCCTTTGGACAAAGCTTGATGTCGGTACCACGCCCGGCCATATTCGTCGCCACGGTCAGAGCGCCAAGTTGTCCGGCCAGGGCAACCACCTCAGCCTCGTCGCGATCCTGCAGTCCATTCAGTACGGTGGGAAATAAGCCCGCGTTTTGCAGACGCTCCGCAACCATCTTGCTCTCATGAATAGTCCGTGTCCCAACGAGAATCGGGCGGCCAGCACGGTGAAGGCTAATGATGTCGCGCGCTAGCGCTTCTAACTTCGCGTCCCATGTCCGAAAAAATCTTGCGGGATAGACGATCCGAAGGCACTTACGATGCGTGGGAATGGCAAACGTGCGTGCTCGATAGACTTGGTAAAGCTCTTCCCCCAACTGGTCGACCGTGCCCGTCAGGCCAGTGACCATCGTGTAGCGTTGAAAAAAGCGCTGACGAGTTACTCGTGCAAGAATTTCACGCGATGGCGAAAGCGGCACGTTTTCTTTTATTTCAACGGCTTGGTGCAATCCACCCTGCCAAGTTCGATCATCGAAGATTCGACCTGTGAAAGTGTCTACGATTTTGACTTTGTTATCCGTAACGACGTATTGTTTGTCTCGAATGTAGACCAATCGAGCGGTCAAAGCGTTCTCAAGATAAGTGAACCAAGGTCGCTCAAGGGCCATTTGCCGCGCTTCGGCAAAGGAGGTCTTGGCTTTTTGGTGTCCTTCGACCGTTAAGGCAATCTTGTCCGTTGATTGAAAATAGTAGTCTTCTTCGTGAATGAATTGGGTCGCGAGTTCATGAGCCCTTCGGTAGGGACGTTCGTCTACGTTTTTGTCTGTAATTCCGCTCAAAATCAGCGGCGTTGTGGCCTCATCGATTAGAACACTGTCGGCTTCGTCGACGATCGCGTAGCTCAGGTTCGCGGGCTGAATCAAATCCAACTCAGTTTCGCCGCTCAAGATGTGCAGAATATCCCGGCCTAATCGATCGAGGTGATTCTTACGAAGGTTTGCTTGATCCTTGAGAAAATCAAAACCGAATTGGTAACCTGGGCCGACGGTAACATCGGCGAGATAGGCTTGTTTGTTTTTCTCGGGTTCGGAGTTGGAGTTGACGGTGCCAATCGAAGTTCCCAATCGATCGAAGAAACCTTGAGCCGTCTCGGCATCGCGTTCTGCCAAGTACGCGTTCGTCGTAGAGAGATGAACGCCATGCCCCAGCAGCGAAAACGCATAGGCGGCCATCACTGCGACAACGGACTTGCCTTCACCGGTCTTCATGTCAATCACATTGCGATTAACGACTGCGGCTGCCGCCAGAATTTGCTCGTCAAATGGTGAAAATCCATAATGGCGCTGAATTCCAGCCGCCGCGAGAGCCAGCGCGCGACCAATGTCGTCGTAGGATAATGCCGTTTGCCCGTCCAGTTCACTCCGCAAATCGTGACTGCGGGCTTGCAGTTCATTGTCAGTGAGTTTCGCTAGTGCCTGCGAACCATGTCGCGCAGCCGCAACGACTTCCCAAAGTCGGCGCGCGATCTGGTCGTTTTGAACAAGACGTTTCAAGATCATCGCAAGTTCGTTTCTGTACTCGCAAGCCGCTGCCAACCCCAATTGGCAGAAGATCAGGATTCACTAAGTTACCGTCCGTGTGCGTTTGGAACTGAAGGGGCGAAGTCGTTATTTTTCGGTGCTTGGTCGAGAACAGAGCCGTCGCCTTTGATCATTTGCGTTCTTGGAATGCCGTCTTCACAGAGTCTTGCAGGATCGATTTGTTCCCACTGCAAAAGTGTCCCATCGGCGCGGCGAAGATTCAAAATGCTCAAGTTGTAGGTCACCAGAGCCTTCAGATATTCGTATTCGTTCTCGGTAACGCGTTCGAGGGCTCGTAACAGCGACTCCAGATTCAAACTCGAGGTGCCGTCGCCGCCGACCGCCATTCGCCAGCGAGCCTCCAGCGTTTCGGCTTCGTTGATGGCGGCCGAAAGGGAAGTCGATTTGGCCAATAATTCAGCACGACTGGTAACCAATTCGCGAACGGCAACCT
>JBEBGH010000330.1:0-6006 GCA_040081565.1 Pirellulaceae bacterium | reverse complement strand
AACGACTCGATTCGATCGGGTTTCGTCAGGCTTGACGTCCGCAAACTTGATTCTGGGTCTGTTCGTTATCGCCATGTTACTGATGTGGATGAGTAGCGGTGAAAAACGATTCAACAATTCGCCGCCACCGATTCTTTTCGTGCCAACTCCAGCAATGGCTGATGAAGAAGCCGAAACTGAATTGACGCCTTTGGCCGAGGCAATTTCCGGCGATGATTTACCGGAAGTGAACCGCCCGGATTCGGCGCTGGCCCTTCAACAAGTGACGCAGGCTATTTCCAGCGTTCGAGCAAGAATCGGAGTTCAATTTGGTTTGGGGGAAAACCACGATCGCCCCGGCCCAAGAAGACCTCAAATCAAGCCGCCGGGTGGCGGACCAGCAAAGCATTGGCAAATTCAGTTCGATGAACTGAGCCAAGATGAATATTACCGAATGCTGGAGCAATTAGGCGCCAGGCTGTTTGTCGTCCGCAAATCGACCAACGAGATTGTGATTGTAACCTGCCAGGAAAACCCACAAGCGACGATTTCAAACCGTCGCGAATTGAACGACCAATTTTACTTCGTTCACGAAACTACGGGGATGCAAAGCTGGGATCGACAACTGGCAACGAACGCAAAAGTGAATGTTGACGACTCATTTTTCGCAATTAACTTTCCTCCTCAAGTGTTGGCCAAATTGGGGGAATTGGAACGGCTGGAGGCGGAAGTCTATGGACAAACTTTGGCGACAATTCGACAATCGATTTTCAAGGCCTGTAAAACTGAATCTGGCTTTGATTTTGCGATTGATTCACAAGTCGTGACCCGAAGCAAATGACGGTCCAAGGACAATCGAAAGAGTGTGTCAAGGCACCTAACTTGAAAAATTCTGGGGTTTTGAAATTTGACTTGTTCCGTAAATCCACCTGAGCGATTTCGCTTAAATAGCAAATGGGCAGTTTGTGCAAAAAACCGTGCGATGGATACTCGCCAAAACGCTCAAGGCGATCATAATGGAAACGGCAATTTTCTCATCACCAGACGCTTTTGTCTGAGAGCTTTCATGCGGGAGATCGAATCGACTCCCGTTTTTTGATTTAACTTCATTGGAACCCATTTAACATGTCAGCAATTTATAATTTTCTGGGCAACTCCATCTACTTTGTTATGGCGGCCGTCGCCGCATGGGGTGCCTACTGCGTGATTATCGTTTTCAACCGGGTCAAGCAAAAACAGTTCAAGAGCGAGCAGATCCAGAGCGGTTTTTTGCAAGCCCTCGAAGAGCCGTTGCTACGTGGCGAGTACGAGCAAGCCAGCCAGATTTGTACTGGTGACCGGCGAGCCCTTTGCCAACTCTGTCAACTCGCGATTGATAACCGTCAAATCGGATTTGCCAAAATCAAACAGTTGGTGTCGGACCGGTTCCAACGAGATGTGCTGCAAGACCTGGAATTTCGTTTGAGCTGGGTTATCACGGTGATCAAAACCGGCCCAATGCTTGGCTTGCTCGGTACGGTTCTGGGGATGATGGCGGCGTTCGAAAAATTGGCTGCGTCGAAAACCGTGCAAGCCGATAAGCTCGCTGGCGACATTCAATTCGCGTTGATTACGACGGCCCTCGGTTTGGCGATCGCTCTCCCGCTGACAATGGCCGTCGCTTACATCAATATCAACATCCGCAAAATGGAAGACATGGTTTCGTTTGGTCTTAACCAATTCCTCGAAGTCTATCGGCAGGCCATCATCCGGCATCCTGTTTCTTGATCCAAAGTTGCTTGAGCGAACATCCTTTGAGAGGTAGGAATCCATGACGACCCGCGACGACCTCGGGGACCCAATCACGCCCCGAAAGGCGAAGAAGGAGGATACCGAAATGGATATCACTCCAATGATTGACATGACATTCTTGTTATTGTCGTTCTTTGTGGTGTGCTCCAAGATGGATCCCACGAGCGCCGTTGATATGCCAAAAGCCTTTTTTGGAGATGCCGTTTCCGAAAAGGACTCGGTGGTTCTCATTGTTTCGCCTGGAGAAACCAAGGACAGCTACGGAATCTATAAAGGACGAGCAAAAGAAGACGTTGCCCGAATCGGCGAAACTGAACCGTTGGCGCAGGAAGAGGCGGTCGCAACTTATGTCCAACAGGAACTTTCCTCGCGCCCTGACGTACAAACAATCATTATCAAGGCCGAGTCAGCGGTGAAAACGGGGGCTGTCGAGACTGTCAAAAGGGGTATCGCCCAGGCGGAATTGGCGGAAGGCAGGCGAATCTACATCGGCGTCGAAGAACTCCAGTGACCTATTTTTCGCAAAACCGTTTAAGCAAGTTATAGCCCATGAACACGAACGACCCAAAAAAGAAGCCGGACGCTCCCGAGGAAGAGTTCGAACTGTTGGCTCCCACCGGCAAGATGGCTACTTACGACGAGGATGCCGATCGACCGGCTTCCAGTAGTGTCGGACCTGTGCTGCCACGTCCCAAAGCCAAGGCGGATGATTCGCTAAAACAATTGGCATGGCGCGGATTCGAAGAGCCCGAAGAAGAATCCGAAGAACCGGGAATGAACTTCAACAAAAAGATTGACACCACCGATGATGGCATGGACATGACGCCGATGGTTGACGTGACGTTCTTGTTGTTGATCTTCTTCATGGTCACCGCATCGTTTTCCATTCAGCGCTCGATCCAACAACCGCCATCGCAAATTAACGAACCGAGCAATAATGTCGTCGAAGACCCGGAAGACGAAACCGACTTCGTCGAGGTCATCATCGATCAAAACAACAACTACTACGTTACGACGCGGGAAGACGGTGAAGTCGAAACACCAACGGAATCGCAAATGCGGGCGAAAGTTCGCAATGCCGTGAAGGACTACGGCGCGCAACGTTTGATGATCACCGCCCATGTCGATTCGACCCATGAAAAAGTTGTTAAGGTCTGGGACGCAGGCTTCGCCGCCAACTTGACGCGAATCCAGATGCGAACCACCGAAGTCGAATACTAGACCAACACTTACTTTTGAAACTATTGAAATTGTCACCTGTGGGTGATTCCGAGGAAAGATAAATGACGCCCAGTCAGTTAATTGAAACCATTGAAAGATCGGGTCTGGTCGATGCGCGAATACTCGCCAAGATCCGACGGGAATTGGACAATCCCGCTAAACCGGTCAAGCCCAAAGCGGTGATCAAATTTCTTGTTGAAAAAGGCGAATTAACGGCAGCCCAAGGAGAAAAATTTCTTGCCGGTAAATGGCAACCGCCGAAGCAACTCCAACCTGAACCGGGCTTTGAAGTAAGGCAACCGGGTGCCAAGGCCGATTACGATACTGATGACCTGACCAACATGGAGCCTGATGTCGCTCCTGCCAAAACTCCACCGAAACCAACACCGGTCGTGACACCGGTCGATGGCACTCGCGTGTATGACGTTAATGAAGCGGTCGAAGTTATCGAGGAACTAGAGGTCCCTGTGTCCGTGCAGCCGACTGTGATCTATGACCCGTTGCAGGATGGCGGCTTTGGAATGCCAGCCAATTCACCCCTTGATTCGCCTTCGCTTGGTTCTGGGGGAAATGACACCGCCTCGAAGGTTCTTGAATTTGCTGGTAAGAAAAACAAAACCGATCAATGGGCAACCAAATGGATTTACATCGGCGGTGCGATCCTGGCAGTGTTGCTGGTTGTCGGTGCCGTCTTGACCTTATCAGTTTTTGGAGAAGCTCCGGAAAAACTCCTGGAAGCTTCCGAGAAGAGTTACTTGGGCGGAAACTTTCTGGATGCTGCAACAAAATCGAAAGAGTTTTACGAAGCATACCCCGGTCATGCCGGAGCCAATGGAGCCCGAGTGCGTGAGGTCCAAAGTCTGATCTCCCATTCGTACTCCATGAAGAGCTACAAAGAGGTGTTCGCAATCGCCAAGGAAAAGCTCCCGACCATCGAACAACTGCCGGCCTACGATAACATCAAAGAGGATTTCGCCATTTGGTTTCCCACAGTGGCTTTGGCGGCTTCCGAGTCGGTTTTGAATGAAAAGGAAAAGACCATCGCGAGCATGCAGGCCGGCCTACAAAAGGCGGAGGAGTCTGGCCAATTGCTCGATTATCTCAGCGGTACCCAACGCAACATGGATACTGTGAAGGTCAGCTTGGAAAAGTACGAGAACAACCTGAAAACAATCCGCGGATTGATCAACAAGGAAGTCGATTACGAAAAGGCGCTGAAAGAAATTGACGAACTGGCCAGCCAAAGTAAACCCGATCAGGCGTTTGAGATTTTTAATCGCTTGACCCGAACGTATGGGGATTTGGGGGCGCGACTTCCGCTTCGCGAGGCGATGAAAAAAGTCACCGCCAGCGAAATGAACTTGATTCAACCGGCCACGATCGACGTCAAAGTGACATCCGAAGAGATCGTTACGGCAATCGAACGGCAAATCACTCTCGTTTCGAAATACGGCACGCCCACCAGCGGGCTACAGGATGAATTGTTGCCTTATTTGATCGAAGGCTATTTGTATATGCTCTCCGGCCTTGACGGCTCGGTGATTTGGAGTCGATTCGTCGGTTTTGAAACGATGATGCGACCAATCTGGGTCGATGCCGCTTCCAAAATGGAACTATTGGCCATCGACCAGCGAACGCATGAATTGATCAAATTGAATGCGAAAACTGGGCAATTGGTTTGGCGGGCAACGATCGGCGAATCATTTCTGGAACCGACGATCCATGGCGATGCCATCTTTGTCGCCACTCGTTCAGGTTTGGTCCTGAAGTTGAATCTGGAATCAGGTGCATTGGAAACCGGCGTGAAATTGCCGAAGAAAATCGGCGTACCCGTTACCGCTGCCGAGCAAGACCCCTACCTCTATGTTGTCGGTGAGAATTCCAACATCTACGTTCTCTCGTCTGAAAACCTCGCGTGCCAGGAAATTTATTACCTGGGCCACATGCCAAATCAGGTTCGTATCGCACCAATCTATTGGAGCGGACACCTGCTGGTTGACGTCAACAGTCAAAACTCAGAGTTGACAGTGTTTCGCCTGGCCAACAAGGGAACGGGTTTAGAGTATTTGCAAAAAGTAAATCTCTGCGAAGGTGCCATTTCTTTGCCACCTACGCGACTCGGTCGCAACATGCTGTTCGTCTCCGACACGGGGGAATTGCGTTTGATCGAACTGACGACGGCGGAAGAAAAAACGCCTATCTCCAAAACTGCTGAAGAGAAGATTGATACACGAGGTGCAAGTCGTGCCTATGTTTTGGCACAGGGCACAGGACTTTGGATTGCCAGTCGGGGCTTGGCAGTTTTCGCGGTTGACAAAGTCAAAGGTCAGTTTCGACGAGACAGCATCATCGAAGGTGCCGATACGTTCTTGAGTCCTTTGGTTCGAATCGACGATGTGCTGATCCACGTTCGTCGCCGGGAAGGCTCACGTCAAATTTCGGGTACTGCAGCCAACGTCGCCGACATGAAAACATTATGGCGGGCCGACTTCGGAGCCGGTTTGGCTGGCACTCCTTTGGTAGCCAACGATCAAGTCTATGCGATTTCGTCACAAGGCGATGGATTTGTCTTGGACTCTGGAAACACCGCCAAATTCAGCACGATCGGACAGGCGATGTCGGCAAGCGATATCGATGTTCCCCTCAACTTTTCGTCGATCATAAGTCTGGGTGCCAACAAATACGGAGTGCTAAGCAAGGAAACGCCAGACTTTCTGTCAGTGGACCTCGGAGCCAGGAAGTCTGTTTTGAGCCGCTTGCAATCTCCCGCCGACAAATTGGCGAGCCAGCCACAATCCCTGTCGCAAGACTTTATCTTCCCGTCACTTTCTGGATTGATGGTGCGCCTGGATGAAAACGGCAGGAGCATAGGCGCTCCGTTTCAGCCGCCACTTTCGCCCGGTGAAACGGTGAAATGGAATCGGCCAGGCGTCAATGAACAAGACATGATCCTGGTGGGCGATGAAAAACAAAATGTCTTTTTGCTTAACGGCAAAACTCGTGGCACGCTCGACC
>JBEBGH010000329.1:0-6025 GCA_040081565.1 Pirellulaceae bacterium | reverse complement strand
TGCAGGGCGTGATGCTGATGGTGTGCATCTGTCCAGTTTCCCGTTCCTTGTAGGATCTGTTCTCCGTTACCCCAGCGCGTTTCGATCCGATGATCTTCATTCGTCCAATCGCCCCCACTGTTCCGCCAGCTTCCTTGACCTGTTTCGACAGGAACGTCTCGATTGCGCCGCGAGTGATTCCGTCAAATCCGAGGGCACTGATATCGATGGAAACTTCGTTTCCCTTGATACGGGCATAAAACTTGTTGACATCGATGTCCTTTTTGATCCATTCCGGAGGCGGAATTTGCATTGAACCAACGAATTCCTCCAAGCCGTCGCTGGCAAACAAGAATTTGTCCCCTCCCAATCGGTGGAAACCAAGTATGTACGGAGACATCGGCTTCCAGTCGGCGATGGGAAATCCTTCCAAAGCGTCGATGATTTCGTAACCCGGCGAACCGCCTTCGTCAACGAACCCGACGACAATATGTTCATTGCCAGACCAAAACAGGCTGGTTCCATCAAAGGGAACAAAATGCTCGTCGACCATGTTGCCTTTGGCGATTTCAAGGATCTGGATTGACCAGCTGTTGAATACATTCGACACGCAAGCCAGTTTCGTTCCGTCGTCACTAAAATCCAGATGCTTGACGGGGCCCACTGGAATCGTCTGAACCAGTTTCAGTTCTTTGCAGTCAATCACCAGGATCTTGCCGCTGCCCTCCGGATGAAACGCAAGGTATTTTCGGTTGGGCGAAATGGCAGGCGGATCGAAGCACTGAATCCGGTCTGAATACAAAACCTTTCCGGTTGGAATGTCAATGAAGCTGAGGTTCGTCATCGTCTGGATGAAAACCGTATTGTCATCGACGACTCCAGATGAATGTGGGCTGTTGAAATTATTGTCAAAGCTGTTTTGCCTTGCCAATCCACTTCCACCAGTCATGCCTCCTCGCCCTCGACCACCATCAATTCCGTCAGTCTCATTGCCCGAGAACAAAATCACTCCACCATTTGGCGTGACCTTTCCATTGACCAGGCTCCAGCGATCGACACGGCACTCTGAAATCACACCGTCTTTCTCGGTCAACGAAAACAGCTGCTTGTTGTCGGACCCGATTCAACCAATTCTTTCAGTCGAGCCCGAAACTCTTGGCCGGACTTTTTTTTCCAGGGACGAATGGCAAATGTCATCTGTCCACCGGAAACACTGGATCCGACTGCAGTTCGAGAATCCGTTTCCCGAATCTGACCAGGACCAGGCGGTCCAGCAACCCCACCAGGACCACGTGCATTTCCCATCCTGCTCATTATTCGTTTCGCCGATTCGAGTTGGGCTGCAGTCGTTTGCGATTCCACTTCGACACCATTCGGCAAGACCTCCCCCACTGGTTCAGAGGGAACGGCAGAATGGTTTTTCACGTCCTGAATCGTACCATGGCGTCGCCACAACCTCGGAACCTGCCCGGTAGTCTCGTCAACAAGTAAAAGATGCGCGCTCTGCGCGCATCTTTTGACTTGAGATTCTCTGCCGAACAGCCCATTATGCCGGCTCTGCAATCACGGCTTTTGATGCGAAGAATTGCAGACGGGTAAAGTCCGATATTTCGACCAGCGGACCGCCATACAGTTTGTAAAGCTTAACTTTAGTTGGTTGCCCGGCAGCGTTGGTTTCGATGCTGTGCACAACCATGACGTGTTCACCGTTATGCTTATTTGCAGCAGTCATCGCGAGCGTGTCGCTGATCGCCGCTGGCCCACTCATGATGACGGTTTTCCCCGCACTGAGTGCGCTTTGCATCACGTTCACGAACGATGCTGGGCTATGAAGATTTGCCCAAATATCGAGATGATTGAGCCCCAGAGCTTTGGAGGTATTGACGTTGGCGCTATTGCCACCTTCGATCTGGTTGTAGGAACCAGTACCGTAACGATGGATCGCCCAAGCCTTTTCGATCACGGCGACCCACATTCCGTGAGCTGTATCGTATCGGGCATACTGAACGTCGTTGGTTTCGTTATTCTTGTAGAAGTCCGAATCTACTCGAACAAAGACGCGGCCGCCACTTTGATTGTAAAACTGAACGGCATATGAGCCGTCACCCAACTCAGTCACCATGTCGTAGATATGTTGCGGATGGGTCTTGGCAAGTGACGAGAGTCGAGCCAAAAAGTAGCAGGTCCCAATCGCCCCTTGATCGATGTTATCGTAGGCAATTCCGCCTTCGGGAAACAGAGGAATCGTATAGGAAGCTTTCGTCAACGAGACATCCCCTATGTCTTCTGTAGTCGGGGAGGGGTCAACCAAGTCAACGCCCAATGTCATAGGCGTTCCAACCGGTACGCCGTTGACGGTGTAGCTGCGGAAGTTGTTGATGGTATGGACTGCTTTAGGGTCGATTGCTTTGACGGCGTTTACAGCCGGAAGATTGGGTAAAGCATCCGCTTGGTCAAGCCACAGTTCATCTCGATCACTGGTGGCAACGCCGTCGCCACCAAAGATTAGGTCTAAAGCGCCGTCGACCGAGATGATCTTGTCTGCGCCCAGCCCGCCGTACATCTGGTCTGACCCAATGCCTCCAAACAGTGCATCACGGCCTTCGTTTCCGAACAATTGGTCGTTCCCCGCTTCGCCAAACAACCGGTCATCGTAAGTGCCGCCTTCCAGGACATCATTTCCGTTGCCGCCTTTGAGAATATCTTGGTCGCTCTCGCCTTTCAAAGAATCGTTGCCATCGTCGCCAAGCAGTTGGTCTTTCCCAAACGATCCTTTGAGCTGGTCGTCACCGTCGTTACCGCTCAAAAGGTCGTTGCCATAGCTACCGTCGATGACGTCATTCCCTGCTTCGCCCAAGATGATATCATCGCCGGTCTCGCCATAAAGAAAATCGTTGGCTCCGCCCCCAACAATTTGGTCGTTTCCAATTCCACCGTAAATGGTATCGATACCGCCGAAGCCGTAGATGCGATCGTTTCCATCTTCGCCATACAATACGTTGGCACCATCAAGTGCGTTTCTCGAAAGTCCATTTTCGCGTCCGTAAAGGCGATCGTTCCCATTATTCCCGCGGATATTGTCGGCTCCTAATCCACCGTTCAAAATATCGTTGTCGTCGCCGCCTCGCAACGAATCATCGCCATCTTCCCCATAAATCAAGTCAGCGCCGGCTTGACCATCAATTAAGTCATTGCCAAGTCCACCTCGAATCGTGTCGTTTCCACCTTCACCCAAGATTATGTCATTACCAGACTCACCGTAAATCCAATCCGCTCCATCGTCCGCATAAATCTTATCGGAACCGTCACCTCCCCGGAGCGTACTCGCCCCATCGCCATCGTTCAAAATGTCGTCTCCGTCGTCGCCATGAAACTGGTTATTGCCTTCCTCGTCAAACAATAGGTCATTTCCGATTCCTCCGCGCAACGTATCGTCTCCCGCCCCGCCGTCGATTTCGTCATGGCCCGCATAGCCCCAGTGCAGGTCGTTACCGCCTTGACCATACAATTTGTCGTTACCGCTGCCGCCAAGCAGAATATCGTCGCCGAAGCCTCCGTATGCATGCAGCCGTTTGCTTGTGTTGTTCGTCACCAAGTCATTTCCGTCGCCTGCCCGAACCAAAATGGAACTCACAAGGGAACTATCATAACTCTTGGATTCGGTCTTCTTCACAGTCCCAATATACTCGTCACGGACCGCCGTAAGCACGCTGTCTCGCCCGATTGAAATGGTCACTTCGTCACGGTTTCCGCTACCATAGACTTGCAACTCGGTACCAACCAAAGCAATCGTCATGCATCTTCGTGACTCCAGTTCCCCGATGGCAAATTGGTCTGTCTGTTTTCGATTGCGTGCGATCACCGTTTTTTTGTTCTTACGAGATTTCGAAAGTTTTTTCTTGAACGCGCCCATTGCTTTCCCTTTTTTTGGAGGCCCTGAGGATGCAGAAAATGATGCCACCAGATGGTGTCGCCTGCTGTCCTTTCAACACCCATCGCATGAGCAAATGAGTCGCGGCCAACTTTCCAGAGTTTTTTCAAAAAAAACCAAAATAAAAAGAGGACGCGGCGAACTGTCCCCGTTTCTCCTCCGTTTCTCCGTCTCGGACGATGCACATCAACCCAGCGTGTCAACCGTGTCTGTGAACATTCGGCGTGCAAGTCACGGTGACTGCAGAGAACGAAAAGCCGCCAATCATGCGCCAGGGATGCGCAGGTCTCGACTCGCAAGCGGTTTAGGGAACCTGCTGGTGATGCCAACCTGTCCAATCAATTTACTGGCCATGAATTGCGATTTTTGGATTAGAAGACAGCAACAGGTCAGCATTCGCAAGGAATGTCCTCACCACCTTGTGCGGACGTCGATCAATATTCAATTCTCCGCCTTGGAGGACCACATGATTTGGCGTGAACACTCGACTACAATTGATTCCGCATAATACGAAAAGTCGACTAAAATTAGAGAGCCAAACGGATAATGCCTGAGTCAAACTCTCCCGATGAAACCAGAGGTTTTGCGACTGGCGATTGGTCTCAAAATGACAGCTTTGCTTTCGATACAATACCGGAGAACATCGGTCGATATCGGATCGAGAAAATCCTCGGAAAGGGCGGCTTCGGTCTTGTCTATCTCGCATTCGACGACCAGTTGCAACGTCACGTGGCTATCAAGGTTCCACACAGCAGACTGATTTCCAGGCCATCTGATGCCGAGGCCTATCTGTCTGAGGCGCGGACCGTAGCCAGCCTGGATCACCCCCATATCGTTCCGGTTTATGATGTTGGGAGCTCTGCTGACTTCCCTTGTTTCGTCGTATCGAAATACGTCAAGGGCACCGACCTCGCGCAAAAACTCAAGAATCAGCGATTGAACGTTGCCGCATCCGTTGAGCTGGTCGCGACAGTGGCCGAAGCCCTTCATTACGCGCACAAAAAGGGACTGGTCCACAGGGACATCAAGCCAGGAAACATTTTACTGGGTGTCGATGGCAAGCCTTATGTCGTCGATTTTGGTCTGGCTCTCCGCGAGGAAAATATTGGCAAAGGACTGCAATATGCCGGGACTCTGGCCTACATGAGTCCCGAACAGGCGCGTGGCGAAGGACACCGTGTCGATGGACGCAGTGACATTTTCAGTCTCGGCGTCGTGCTATACCAATTGCTGGTTGGCAAGCGTCCATTCCTGGGTAATACGGAAAAAGAATTGCGTGAACAAATCACAACGCTTGATGCCCGTCCGCTCGGGCAGATCGACGATGCGATTCCCAAAGAACTGAAACGCATCTGCCTGAGGGCTGTTTCGAAACGGGCGACCGACCGATACACGACTGCCCTCGACTTAGCCGACGACCTGCGATTTTTCAATCGTCAACATCCTGCGGATTCCGGGTCCGTTCCGTCCAGCATCGACCAGACTCCGCCTGAGGATCCGGTGTCCACGAAATCGAAAGCCGAATCAAACACTTCCAAATTCATATCTGTCAGCCAGGCCGTCCGAATCATACCCAAGGGCCTGCGGTCGTTCGATGCTCACGACGCCGACTTTTTTCTTGATTTGTTGCCCGGGCCGCGCGACCGGGACGGATTGCCCGACAGTTTGCGGTTCTGGAAAACACGAATCGAAGAGCGGGATCCTGAAAAGACGTTTGCCGTCGGGTTGATCTATGGACCATCCGGCTGTGGCAAATCATCGCTCGTGAAAGCTGGCCTGTTACCAACGCTTTCCAGTGACATTATCCCGGTCTATGTCGAAGCCACGCTGGACGAAACCGGGTCCCGGCTTTTACATGGACTGAGAAAACAATGTCCGGAATTGGGAGACAATCTGAATCTGATCGAGGCGATGGCTGCGTTACGACGAGGCCATGTCAGCCCAGATGGCAAAAAAATGTTGATCGTTCTAGATCAGTTCGAACAATGGTTGCACGCTAAAAAGGAAGAACGCAACACAGAACTGGTACAGGCTCTGCGTAAGCGTCCAACAGGGGGGTGTTAGCGATTTTTTAGTTTTTGTTGGCGGGTGCGGTTGGCGCGGCGGCGGGCGCGG
>JBEBGH010000328.1:0-6029 GCA_040081565.1 Pirellulaceae bacterium | reverse complement strand
TCTTATTGCCTCTAAACAAAATATCCGTTGTAACCATTTGAAGGTCTTTCTTTTAGAAATTCGCCGTCTTGCCCCGAATCGGCGAATACAACCAGTGAATTAAGAAAATACCGGGTTGGTTCTTTAAATACTAGTTAACGAATGGGGAATGTTCAACAATTTCCATTAAATTGGGACATTGGTTGAAAACTTCAGCGCAGGGCCTGCTCGCTCAAGCGGAATCACCCTTTTGACCGCAAATACCCGAATTTTCGGCGAATCCATCGCCTATCCGGTCAAATGACGGATCGATGAACCAAAAAGCAATCCGGGTCACCTCAGAAATCCAGTCCGTTTGGAATGCCGAAACTAGCGGTTCGGACGCCAGCGGCTGGGGCGACTAGCTGAAGGATTTGGGGGTGGGACACTCGAAATCAGCTGGGGATCATTGTCTGCTTTTTCTTCGCCGGTTGGCGGTTCTATTTGAGCGATCAGCGAAGTGGAACCCTCCGCAGTTGATTCCGCATTTGTCAGGCGTACAAAAACCAGCAACGAATTATTTTGCGGTTGACGGTCCCACGGAATCGGCAATTTGAGCGTCGTGCTCGTCAATACCGAAGAATCAAATTTGCGAATCTCCTCGCGACCGAACCGCCAGTTGCCGATCCGTTGCTGTCCGCTCGGCAAGTGTGGATCCAGCATACTGACATGCAAGTCCTGAGGTGGCAGTGACGGATCAAGTTCAACCTGAATCTGCATTCTATCGTCGATTTGATCGCCGTCGGTGTCTTGCCCAATCACTTGAAACTGCAAATCCTTTTGCGCGCGGCGAGAGGATGCCGCTGTTTTTACTGGAGTGCCCTGTCGTGCACGAAGTCTTGATTGTTTTTCTTTTTTCTCGTCTGCAGGGTTTTCGATGGGCTTCCCTTCTTCCAAGTCCAGTTTGAGTTCTTCCTGTTGGGGTTGCCGAATCGATGGTTCTGTTTTGGGCGGGTTAGCATGTGGCTCGGATTGGATTGAGTTGGAACTGGGATCCATCTCCAAGTATGGATCGGTTTCGCCTGGTCCGTATTCAATCTCGACCCCGGCACCATCATTGTAAACTTCGCCGTCAACTTCCCCGCAACGGCTTTTTAGCGCGTAATACCGATCCTCAAGCGCGACGATTTCCGATTTGAGCAAGGCGATTTCGCGACGCGCCTTGGGATCGGTTTGGCAGCCAACCATTGCGCTGACCAACACCAGCATTGCCGCGGCTACAAAGCCAAACGGCGACTGGAATCGAAGCTCTGGTTGTGATCGGTTGCTGCGCATCGGAGGCATCCATGCCGGAATTCATCGAAAAATCTTTTCGCGGGTTTCTTTTCCAAAAAATGGGACCTTGAGACAACCCCAACTCATTGCCAGCTAGCAGGAAACTTGGCCGCCAGCTCGGTTTTAGACCGAACTCTCGTTCGCCGCTGGCAGAGATTCCGTCTTCACCAACTTCGGACGTCGTCGCCAGGCACCGCCAGAAACAAAGGCCTTCCAGCCTTTGGTTAACCAGCCCAGAACGGCAAAGGCCAACCATAACGACCACAACAACATCAATAGGCGATAGTACCAGACCGATACGGAAACAATCACGGGTTGAGGCAATTCCAACTCCACACGTGGCTGAAACCACTCCAAATGAGTCCGGTAGGAACCGTTGCCAACGATGTACATCTCAGGCTCGCCCAGCAATCCCTTCCCAACCGCAACGACCAGAATCCAAAGAGCAATGACAGTCATCAGGACCAAAAATATTTGGCGCATATTGAACCACCAAACACGAATCTGTGAGGGATCAAGCCGTTGCCGCCAAGCGATCGCAAACAACCAAACCACCACAAACAGTCCGGCGATAACATGAACCTGCGTGAGACCAATCGCCAGCAGCACCCATTGGATACGGCCCAACGGCGAGTCCTTGATTCCCCCCAGGATTAATGCCGCAAGAATCGCAAACGCCAGGATCACCCAAAACCGAACGGCAGGCCCCATCATCGGACCTTGGGCCCACAAAATCCACCGACTCTGTGGAACGTCCATTTCGACCGTCACATTGGCCGCAGGAACCGGCAAGGTCACAGGACTTGCTGCCACAATTGTTTTCAACGCTTTGTCGGTGCGCCAATTGATATCGATCGATTGTTTCCCAGGACTAATGGGGACGATTAACGACGCGCCCACTCGACGGGCAGGAATCTCTGTAGCACCAACTTTGATCGAGGAAATTTCTGCTGCCGGATCCAGCACAACAGGAAAATCACCCCCAAGACTCGTTTCCAATTCGAGGTTCAATCGGGATGTCTGAATTCGCTGACCAAGTTCCGTTTCATACAACACACGTTGCACGGTCGTTGTGGCACCGACGATTGCAGTGGGCTCGCTGAATTTCAAGGTCACTTCCTCCCCTGGCCACGGCGACCAGACGGGAATCAGATCCTTTTGATTGGCTTCGAAGATAGGAGCCAACCCCGTCCGATTAACGTTCCAAACCGGAGAAGTCACCAGATGCCACCGTTCAATCCACTGATCGGTCGTAGGAGCCTGGAGGGCAACCTCTTTACCTCGCGGCAATTCCGAGACCCACGAGAAGCTCTCTTCGTCCGCGCCAAAGCGAACTTCGACGCCCCCCCCTTCGACATTGACGTTTGACGTCAGCACATTTTCGCCAGGCAACAACGGTACCTTGATTGAAACCGCTTTGCCTTTTTCGGACAGACGAGTCACTACATTGCGAACTTGCCAAATCAACCCGACTTCAATGTGGCGGTTGACCACCACGATGGCATTGAAGTCGCGACGGTCGTAAGCCACCGCGCCCTCGACAATCTGTTGTTTGCGGGCGAAAAAGATCTGTTGCTCGGGCGTACCATTCGCCTGAACGCCGGTAACATTCCAGTCGGCTGCATCAATGGCGACCAATTTCGGCTTGAGCAAAAAAGTCCATTCCCAATCTGCTACGTCGGGCAACAAAGTCTCGACGACCACATGATGGACGCCCTTTGGCAGCACCGTCCATAAATAACCCTTGTGCCGACAAACTAATTCGCGCGACTTCCCGTCCACCGTCACCGAAACCGGCGACCAAGCGGGAAGTCTGCCGGGTAACGGAACGGCAACCTCGAGCGCCGTATGGATTTCGGAATGCATCAACACCCGATTTCCCTCAACTTTCAACGAGACCGACGGAATAACGGCTGCGTTAGGAAAGGCATCTGAAGTCTCTTGCAACCGCTGCGAAAGCAACTGCAAGGTTTGAGCATCGGGAATTTCCTGGCTGTGGGCAGGATCCGCTCCACCGATTAATAGCAGGAGAAAAATGCCTGTCGATACGGCTTGCGCACTCCCGGAACTCGGTCGAGCAACTCGGGGCCGACGAGTTCCGAACAGAATTGAACCCAGGACAACAATCAGTGCAATTCGAGCGAGCGTCAAAATGCGATGTTGATTTAGCGAAATCAAAATCGGGCGAAGTTGTTGCTCGGCTGCCACCGGGCCATTCCAGTGGCAATAAACCTGATTCCAATTCCATTCGGGTTGAGCCGGGCCAGTTTGAATACGGGCTTTGGGATCAAACTGAAGATTGGATTTGAATTTCCCCTCGGACTGAATTGCAAGTTTTTGAAATGCTTCTGATCTGTAGGCGTCGTGATAATTGTGTTGTGCGATTTCTAACTGAGTTGTCCAATTCGTGTCGTAATCAGAGACCTGATCTGGACTTTGTATCAACGCCGGAAAAAGCTTGTGGTCGTCAAAATTGATACCGGCTGGTTCCAGTTGAGGATAAATGGCCGATTGCAATTGCAGCCACAAAAAAGGAACCAAGTAGATTGCCAATAAGCCGACCGCTAGAAATTTCCAAAGGTTGATCCAATATCTGCCGGTGTCATTTTTCACCACCCGAAGCAACGCAATCGGAAACAATAAAAACAGCCAAGTGAAGCGAGGAGCGCCCGGCTCATGGTAGGCCAACCCAAACGCCAGGAAGGCAACCAAACCCGCCCAGAATCCGAACATCCGAAATACGGCGGCCCCAAAAATCAACAACAAAAACAAGTCCAACAGGGACCACGCGGTCAACCAATCCCCGTCAACCGAATCGGCTCCAAAGACTGCTAATGCTCGCCATCCTGGGGGCAAGCTAATGTAGACGTTTAAGGAATCCGTGTCCGCTTGCCAACCGGTCGCGGCAATTGTTTTTGGATTGTAGATTGTTCCGATCGCTTCCAAATTCAAATTCCGCTCGCGGATTTCCACGCCCGGCGAGTTGTCGACCGGGCTGGCGGTAATGAGTTGCCCGATCCCGTTAACGCGGACCGATCCCAATTCCTGATCAGCTGCAGAATCCAGTCGCCATATTTGCTGGTCGCTTCCGGATACAACGTCGTGATAAGTAAAGCCCTTGCCGTCTTCGTCCAACCATAACCGGCGTTTCACCGACAACCCCGCTGGACGTTGCATCCCCATGCCTCGCAACTTTTCTTCCAGTGTGATCGTTTCCGAAGTATTCCATTGAAAGACGGCAAGCCCCTGCCACTTTTGGGGAAACGTGGTTTGCGTCACATCGACGGCTTGCAATCCGGTCAATTCCGCCAACCGAAATTCCGGTGCAGATTTGAAGCCAATTAGCTCGACATCCGTGATTGGCTCCGCCCCTTCGCCAAAACGAATCGTGCGTTGGTCATTGGTGCGAAACGCATGAAAACTGAGGGTCCATTTTCCCGCGCGGACTTGTGCCTTTAGTCGCCCTCGTTCATCGACCGAAACTGGAAGCACACTGTCAACCGTCGACAATTTCCAACCCTCGGGCAAGACCCAACCGAGTTCTTCTTCGCGGCTTTTCCCCGAGACTGTCAGCTCAATCTCCGAGCGCAACCAAGTAGGAATACCGTCTTCCAGCAAACGATAGACTTGCAGGCTGATTGAATCGGCTTCCGCTTCACCCGTCCGCTGTCTGGTCAGCCAGAGATTGCCGCCTGCATCCCAATTTGGTGCTGCGACCTCTTCGTTGTTAACGGTCAAGGTTAGCAAACCGATTTCGGGTGGTAATTGAATGCGCTGGGGCATTGTGTTCCAAGTGAATTCGCCGACGAGTTCATGCCGACCCGGCATCAGGCGAACTGCAGGCCGACCGCTTCGTTCGACCACGGGATGCGGTTCGCCATTCTCGGTGACTCGTTGCGGCCAGACCTCCTCGCTGCCGGGCAACGGCACCCAGGCTTCGTCAAACACCGTGACCGAAAATTTCCACTCAGCCATGTTGGGCTGCGCCACAAGCGAGAGTCTGCCGGGCCAAACCGGCATCTTCTCACGCGCGTCGGCAAACGTTGGCGGTGAATTGAGTGTGGTGTTGTCCCAATTGGCCCAAGCCTTCCACGGCTGAAGCGCTGGGGGAATCTCGCGTTGCTGAGCCAGCAAATTTTCGCCGGGGAAAGTTCCTTGCAAAAACAGAAACACAAGAGACAAGAACGAAATCAGACTTGGTGCGTTCGTTTTCAACATGGTTCATACTCGTTTTTCAGCACGATTTTTTGCAGACGAACACCCAAAAGGGCTCGCCCAGTGACCTACCTTTAGTCTAGTCACTTCGATTTGTGCCGGATGCCCAGCCGATGCTACAAAACAATGAAATTCGCTGAACAGCGAGGAACATCTGCCAACGCGAGGGAGATCGCGTTCATCTGCCGGTTTTACCCATACGCGAAATTCAAGAAGGCTGAATCGCCCTACGAATTATTTCGATTCAGTGGGCGATTGAAATTCAATGCCGCCGCCAAACGATTTCGATTCAGGAGCCTTAAAGTCCTGATTGGCGTCACCCGTCGTGCCTTGCTTGGCCGGAGGTTCGCGTTGGGGCAAGGTGTTATCTGGGTTTTGTTGATCGGATGCTTTTTGGATGGGCGTCGAAGTTCCCTTTTGCGGGAGCGACGGGTTTTGGAATTGGGGTGGCGAAGAGTTTTGTGGCGGATTGGCGCTTCCATTGTTTTGAGGCATTGGCCCTAACTGGAAGTTGCTGCCGC
>JBEBGH010000327.1:0-6078 GCA_040081565.1 Pirellulaceae bacterium | reverse complement strand
AGATGTTAACACAAGCCGGAATTGCGGTAAGTCTGTTTATTGACCCGAATCCGCGACAGATCGAGGCCGCTTCGAAAACCGGTGCGACGATTGTAGAGCTCCATACGGGATCGTATGCTCATGCCTTTCGCAGCGCGGATGAGGCTCGGCGGCTAAATGAAATTAAATCAGCCGCAAAGGATGCGAAAGGCAGGGGTCTGCGGGTCGACGCCGGTCACGGGCTGACCTACAACAATGTCGGTCCAATCGCGTCCATCGCCGAAATCAGTGAACTCAACATTGGCCACAGCATCATTTCCCGCGCTGTCCTAGTTGGAATGGAACGGGCAGTTCGGGAAATGAAGGCGCTAGTGGCCGGAGCAAATGAAGCATCATGAAAAAACAAGAGCTGAAAGAGCGTCAGGCGGAACTCAAAGCCGTTTATCAGCGGGAACCCGCCGCAGCCCAACAGACGTTGTCTGCTGTGGCGACTTTGGACTTCGACAACTTGGCTTGCAAAATTTCTCGTCCGGCTTTTCTGGATCCTGCGGGATTGCATCCCTCGAGCGGTGGCGACGGAACATTCGCTTGTCCGGTCGAAATCATGCTGGCCGGACTTGTGTCCTGCGCCGGTGTCACCCTAACCGCAGTTGCTTCGTCGATGCATCTGAATATTACGAAGGGCCGCGTGATCGCTGAAGGCGACATGGACTTTTGCGGCACCTTGGGCTGCAACAAAGCTGCTCCGGTAGGGCTTACTGCGATTCGATTGTTGTTTGAATTGGAGTCAAAAGAAGAACAATCCAAGATCGACAAACTGATCGAGTTGACTCACCGTTACTGTGTCGTGCATCGGACATTTGATGCACCGCCGGCCGTCGAGGTCAAAGTTAACCTAATTTAGAGTCTTCCAGGGACTACTCTTCTTCTGGTTGATCATCCTGAGTCGCGATTTTGCTTCCAGCCACTATCGCCGCGTTGCGCACCCCGATCTCAAGACCGACGATCATGACCTCGAAGCGATCTTCCTCGCCGCCATCAACGGTTTTGGACTCACCGCCCAGCCCGTCGATCCGGTCCATCTGTCCCTGCAATCACTTTCCCGGCATCGGCATAATCTGGTCAAGCAACGATCGCGTCTGATGGTCCAGACGCGACGCCTGATGCACATGACCATGCCCGGCTACGCGGACTTGTGGGAAGTCGACAAGTTCTTTCACAATTCGATTGCCATCGATCTCGCCAAACGTTTCCCGTCGGCTTCAGAGATTCGCAACGCCGGTATTCGTGGTATCGCCCAGGCGCTGCATCGCGATAAGATTCGCTTTCAGGAGCGAACGATCGAAAAAATCGTCGCCTGGTCTGCCACTGCGGCCGAGCCCTCGGAACTGGCCCAAATGCAAACCCGACAGTGGCAACAGTACGATCAGATGCGTCTGATGATCGGACGGCAGATCGATGAAGCGGAACGGGAAATGGCCGGTTTTCTCGTGAAAACACCGTGGATTCTGTTGTTGTCGGTCTGCGGCATCAACGTCGTCTCGGCCGCGCGGCTGGCGGGCGAAGCGGGACCGATCGAGCGATACGCTTCGGCTCGAGCGCTCAACGGGCGGGCTGGTTTGTACCCGTCACGCTACCAGAGCGACCAGGTGGACTACTGCAACGGTCCCCTCGTGCGGCAATGCAACCGCAAACTTCGCGGGGCCGCCATGCTGGTTGCCGAGAACCTGATCAAGTGCCATCCGTACTATCGAAACCTGTCCGAGTCGTGGAAGGCCAGGGCCGTTGACCCGCGTGAACGCCGTTGCCGGGTGGCCAACCGCGCGATGCGAATGGTTTACCAACTGGTCGCTGGCCGGCATGTGTGGCGTGGCAAAGGTGTCGATCGGGAGTACCTGCTGGACAAACTCCGCCAGTTCCACCTCGACCATCATTCGGATGTCGGGCAGACGATCGCCGACCTTCACGAGGCGTTCAACTGGCTGCCAGGTTATGCCTATGCCGACGAAGCCCGGCCGCTGCAACAGGTTACGCAGAAACGTTCCCGCAAGGTCCAGTCGGTCGGCGAATTGCTGATTCCGCTGTTGATCAAACTGGGAGTGGGTAGAGACGAAAAGAACGAACCCCAAACAACTGGAGGTGCTGCCCCTGAGCGTGTAGAATCGTCGATGTCCGAAGCCCGGAGTTCCAAGTAACTTGTTGTGCTGCAAGGCACACTGACAACATCGACATTTTGAACCCGTGGGCGCAGACGCCGCGATGACAGGTTCATTCGCGGATGATCAACAAGCCCGTCAAAAAAGCGTGATGCGCTGTCAGCGGTTCGAACGCCGGATGAGACAGTGTGGGGCCAAGGGAGAGCCATCTCCGCCGGGCTTCGGATATCTACCAGGGTGGCGATAACGAACCTGCAAAGCTGACCGCGACCTGCCTTGTCAACAACCAGTCACTGGACTTCCCCGTCAAAAAAAACTACCATCCAGTAGTCGCGCTCAATCTGCTCGCTTTTCCCGTTTCACAAATCCGGCCATGACAGTCTTTTCTTCTCCTGTTTGTATTTCCCCCTGTTTGTATTTCCCCGTTTTCCACGTACTCGCATTGAATCGCTACGCAACTGGACCTGTCCCTGTTTGTCTTCTTCGCGGGGCTCGCTCATCAACGCGCTTCTTCAGTTCGATTGTCTCACGCTCTACCCCGTCAATCCTTACGCCGTGTCCTCCTACCGCAAAGCCTTCGCGCACGGCGGCGGCAAGAGCGATCCGGTCGACGCGCGGTTGATCATGCAGTTCTTGACGCAACACAAACACGGCCTGCGACCGCTTCAGCAAAACGGCCCGCTGACGCGCGAACTCGAGGCCTTGACCAAGCACCGTCGTCAGTTGGTCGACCAGCGTGTGGCCCTGGGAAACCAGTTGCTTTCGCTGCTAAAAGACTATTTTCCGGCACTCACGGAGCTGAAAGCCTCCAAGCCCTACGCCCACTTCATCCTCGCCATCCTGCGTCGCTGGCCAACTCTGGCTGAAGTGCAAAAGGCCGGCCCGACGAAACTCACCAAACTCCTCTTTGGACTCGGAACCAAGGCCCGCATTCAGGAACGCGTTGAAACGCTCATGACCGCCACGCCTCTCTCGACCGACCAGGTGCTGTTGCGAACCAGCGCTCGCTTCGCCCAAGCCCTGGCCGCACAACTCCACGCGCTGAACGTTGCGATCAAGCAGTACGATCTCGAGATCAAACGAATCGTGCAGACGCATGCGGACTACGAGATCTTCGAATCGCTCCCAGGCGCCTCGGTCAAAACTCAAGCTCGCATGATCGCCGCGCTCGGGGATGATCGTGCGAGATTTCAATCGGCCGAATCGCTGCAATCCGCTGCAGGCATCGCGCCGCTGACGACTCAAAGCGGCAAATCGCGGATGGTCTCGCGACGCTGGGCCGCGACGACCTTCGTGATGCAGACGTTTCACGAGTACGCGGGACTATCGATCCGCCAGTGTGCCTGGGCCAAAGCCTACTACGATGCGCAACTGGCAAGAGGGAAATCGTCCAACACCGCCAAACGAGCCTTGGCCTTCAAGTGGCTTCGCATTATCCATCGCTGCTGGATCACGCGGACGCCCTACAACGAAGCCCACTATCTCGCCCGCCTCGCCGCAACCCGTTCACCACACTACGCCACACTGACAGCGACCTGATTCCCCAAACAACTTCAACAGCTCCAAAAACCTTTTCCACCAGACGACAATTCGCAGTGGAAAACCCGTTCAAACGCTGTCGAAAAAAAACAAATACTACCCCCAAAACCCCTTGACCCGATGACTCAGATGTCTTCGGTTGATCGCTTAGTTATCTGGCGTTGATATTTTAAACTCGTGCCAATTCGAAGTTCAATTGGTTTAGGAGTTATTTACGTTTCTATCGACGACAAATTGCAGGAAATCCATGTCACGTTTAGTCAATCCAAGGTATTCAGAGGCAATCAAAAGAGTGAACGCCGAAAGGTGTTTGGCGGTCGCTTGAATACCGAATCGGCAATACCCTTCCTTACATTGACTGATCATTGTTTTGGGTATTCTTAAACGAGACTTTGCAAGGATATCGTTTGTCAATTTTGAGAATGGGAACTCAAATGAATCGCCAACAAACCAAATTGGGTGCTCGACATTATCATTGAATACAAATCTGTAGCGTTCATTTCCCATGCGTTTGATGGTTTTGATTCGCGCAAACACATCTTGCAAGGCTGCGTATGCATTTGAATGTTTGCCATCAGGATGCATGAAAAATGGTTGCGGAGGTTTTTGGATTCCGAACAATGACAACACGTCAGCATTAATCTCATGCCTCATGCGTGTAGCATATTGCCTAGGCGTCTCTTTTCTCTTCGAATAGTCCGGATCAGCGCCATTTTCGATCAACAGAGAGATAATGGCCGCTGCTGAGTTCTTCTTGTACATTCCTGTTGCTGCATGACTAAGTGCTTCGAACAATGGCTCCATCATTCGTGTTTTCGACCAAGTCTTTTTTGAAAGTTCAAACAAACGGCAAAATGTTTCGTAATCAACAAAGTCATGCGTGTGAATCGCCATGCCCACAATTGTACGGCAGTTCGTGTTAACTGGCATTTGAAATTCGACATCTGCGCCAATGTCCATTAGTTGGTTTGCTAAGTCGAAATTGCAACACTGAAACGCGTAGAACAGAGGCGTTTTGTCAAGGTAAAACGGACTTCCCTTTCCAAGCATCTCAAGATGTTCCGGGTGATCCGAAAGATAATCCATCACCAAGCCGTTGTGGTTTTCTTGTATTGCGGAAAAAATCTGGCTTACTGTTTTTTGCGATGGGTTCTTCATTCGGAATTTGGTGTCAAACGTGCGCCGTAGCCAGATAAAGAATCTATGTAAGTCCTGGGTTTGGGGTGGGAGCCATTCGAATAAGATCTGGCGACTCAAACCCGTGATCTTGAGTTGCGGTGAGCAACTACTGTCACATTCATACCAACCCCAAACCCAAGGACCATCAACGATGAAAATTCTCGCACTAGATCTTGGCAAATTCAATACGATGTGTTGTTTTTTTGACACGATAACACGCAAGTATGAGTTCTTGACCGCTGCCACGGAACGAAACTACCTGACGGCTGTCTTCACGAAACACCCGATCGATCTGGTGGTCATGGAAGCCTGCGGACCGTCGGGATGGATCAACGACCTGGCCGTCAGTCTGGGACTCAAAACATTGGTCTGCTCCACCAACGAAGATGCCTGGAAGTGGTCGAACGTCAAACGTAAGACCGACCGGGACGACGCCCTGAAGCTGGCACGCATGGCTGCGATCAACGAACTCAAGGCCGTCCACATGCCGTCGGCCGAACACCGCGAGTTTCGCTCGCTGGTCAAGTATCGCAGACACTCGACCAGCGCATCAACAAAATGAAGTGCACCATCCGCGCCTGGTTCGTCAATCACGGGATCTCGATCGACTCGGGCGAGAAAGCCTGGAACACAGGCCGGGAGCTGATCGACTCGTTTCGCAAACCGCTGGCCCAGTGCAACCCCGACGAACTCTGGAAAGCGGAACTCGATCTGGAGCTGACTCAACTGGACGCCGTTACCGAGCAGCTCGATCTGGTCATCCAGAAACTCGAGTCGATCAGTAAGAACGATCCTCGCATTCAGCGGATCAAGACAATTCCCGGCGTCGGGCCTCGCACCGCGGAGATACTCGTCGCCTGCATCGACGACCCGCATCGCTTTGAGAACGGTCGCCAGGTCTCCGCTTACTTCGGCTTGGTTCCCCGCCAATATCAGTCGGGTGAAACCGATCGCAACGGCCGCATAACCAAGCGAGGCAATCCGCTGGCTCGCACGATCCTGGTCGAGTGCGCTTGGGCATCGCTGCGCTACAACGAGTGGGCTAAAGCGATCTATGAGCGGATCAGCGGCAAGCAAAAAACTCGCCGGAAGAAAGCCGCGGTGGCGCTGGCACGCAAGATCTGGTAAAACAAAGGTGTCAGGAACCAAATATTGACATTTGGGGTTGTTGTTGGTAACTTGGCGTGATTATGGGACGACCAAAACGAGCGGCTGACGGTGGGTT
>JBEBGH010000053.1:0-21451 GCA_040081565.1 Pirellulaceae bacterium | reverse complement strand
GGCAGCGGTCGAAGGTCAATTGACGGACCAGCCGAAGCCTCTTGCGCCGGGCGTACTGACCGTGATCCAGCCGAGTATTGTTCCCTCGGATACATTCTCGCCACTATTGCCGGTTCCCGGTTTGGAAATCAACAAGTATGAACCGAACTACACAGCCAAAGCCGACACGTTGCAGGGTCAGGCCAGCCAGGTTGTCTTTTTTCGCGATGTCTGGGGCTACGAGTTTTCGACCCTTGGTCTGCGCCAAATTGAATTGGAGTTTCGACGTCCCGACGATACTATCGTTAACAAACACTTTTACTACATGATTTATCGAATTCGGAATTTCGGAACGTCGCTGACGTACGATGTGGTTCGCGAACAATTGGAAATCGAGTTCGTTAAATACAATTTGCAGAAGAACAAAATTGCTGATGGCCAACCCGCGGCGAAGCCTCAGAAATTTCGTCCCCGGTTTTCGTTGGAAGGTTGGGAACAAGGTGCCGATGGACAACTCCAACACGATGCAACTCTAGATTCGTTCTTGCCCCAAGTCGCCAAGGCGATTCAGCAACGCGAAGATCCTAATTTGAAACTTCATGATCAAGTTGAAATTCAATCCGCCGAAATCCCTCTGGCGACCACGGACGGAGATCCTGGAGTTTGGGGAGTTGCGATCTGGCAAAACGTCGATCCGAAACTCGATTTCATTTCTGTTTATGTCAGCGGGATCACAAACGCCTACCGCATCGACATCAATTCGGCCGGGAACCAAACGTTGCGACACAAAGCCTTAAAGTTGAACTATTGGCGAATTGGAGACTCGGTTGAAAAACCAAAAGACAAAATCATCTATGGAATCCCTTACACCGATAAGCCCGAAGAACAGATTGAAATACTCCGCCGCTACGACTTACCCGGCCCTCAATTACATGTGATGTTGACCAATCCGACGATTGATGGCGAGTTCAAATTGGTCGAAGTAGAGGCGCCAGTGGATATGGAAACGCTGGATTCGCCAGCGGTTGCGCAACTATCCAAGGGTGAATTGCCGGAATCCGTAGCAACGGCTATGAAAAACCTTCAGTTTGAGATTCCCGAGGGGACCAAAGTTACAGAAGAAGTTCCCGGTCGCTCTTGGGCGATGGATTTGACCTTCAAGGGCGAACCGCGGCGTTTCATCATTCGATTCGTCCCCCAATACTGGGAAAAAGAGGACAAAGGGCTGCGTTTTTTGAGAAGCCTTGATCACTTTTGGGTCTATCGTTAAAATCTAGACCTCATTCTAAAGGGGGGACGACCCGCCTCTTTGCGGGTCACATTGGGCCCTTCGTTTTTAGTTTAAACCTGTCATTCAATTTAGAATTCGGAGCGTGCGCTCATGGCACATAAGAAAGGTCAAGGTTCCAGTCGCAACGGTCGTGACTCGAACGGCCAACGACGTGGAATTAAGAAGTTTGGCGGCGAACAAGTGATCGCCGGCAACATTCTGGCTCGACAACGCGGAACCAAATGGCATCCCGGTCGCAATGTTGGCCAAGGCCGAGACTACACCCTGTTCGCACTGGTTGACGGGGTTGTGAAGTTCGACCAAGAAGGTCGACGGATCAACGTTGTTGCTGCCGAAGCGAACTAGCTCTGCTCGCGTGATGACGCGCGACCCAGGGAATTCGTAAAATTGCAAAAGGATGCCCGCGGACGGCATCCTTTTTTTGTTGAAATCACATTCTCGTTTTGAATCGCCAATCATGTTTGTTGACCGTGTTGAGATCGAAGTTCTGGCTGGCAACGGCGGCGACGGCTGCATGAGTTTTCGCCGTGAGAAATATGTCCCCAAGGGAGGCCCCAACGGCGGCGATGGCGGCGACGGCGGTAGCATCATTTTTGAAGCCCAACACGGCGTCAACAGCTTGGTTGGACTTGCCCACAAAAAACAATGGCGGGCTGAAAATGGAGCGAACGGCACCGGTGCGAACAAGAATGGTCGTTCGGCCAAAGACCTGCTGATCCCCGTTCCTGCCGGAACCTTAATCATCGATGCGGGCAATGGTTTGGTGATCAAAGATTTGAAATATGAAGGTGACCGTGTCGTCGCAGCACGAGGCGGTGATGGCGGCAGAGGCAATACCCATTTCAAGTCGTCGACGAATCAAGCCCCACGGCAAACGACGCCCGGTTACCCCGGTGAACATCGGCGGCTGATCCTGGAACTAAAGGTCATTGCCGATGTTGGCCTGATCGGTAAGCCGAACGCCGGCAAAAGCACTTTGCTCAGCCGACTGTCGCGCGCTCGGCCCGAAATCGCCGACTATCCGTTCACGACCAAGATTCCGCATTTGGGGATGGTCTACGTCGACGCCGACCGCAGTTTCGTCTTGGCCGATATTCCCGGCTTGATCGAAGGGGCTCATAAGGGCGTTGGCTTGGGGCACGATTTTCTAAAACACATCGAACGATCGGGGATTCTCGTCCACTTGGTGGAGCCTCTGCCAACCGATGGAACTGATCCGCTGGAAAACTATCGTTCGATTCGAAATGAGTTGCAACAATACAGCGCGGAGTTGGGGACACGAACGGAGATTCTGGCCGTCTCCAAAAGCGAATTGCCAAATGCCAACGAAGTGCAACAACAGCTTGTTGAGGAAACCGGCAAACGGGTGTTGATGTTTTCTTCGGCAACCGGGCAGGGTTTACCCGAGTTAGTGCAATGCATTTGGGAACAATTACAATTGGCCGCGGTCCCAAGTTGATGGCGACGATGTCCACTACATGGATTAATAATTCGTAATAAGGTTCGGTTGCACGATGTCGATCACGGCCGCCGTTGATGTAGGGAATCAGCGAACCAAATGGGCGCTGGTCGCTGAACGCAGCGAAGATTCTAAATCTGTCGAGCTTGAATCACCGGGAGTCTTTCAACAAGTTTCCGAAATCCGTCTTTGGAATACTCCGCCAATCCATTGGCGAGTCTGCAGTGTCAGCCCGCCACGGGCGGAAGAATTTCAGCGATGGCTGCGTTCCAATCGAGCCACTGATCGATTTTCAACGATTCAAAATTCACAGGTTCCTTTGACGCTACAAGTCGAGCAACCGGCGAAGGTCGGGACCGATCGAATTCTCGCGTGCTGGGGAGCCTTACAATTGCTGGCCCCCACTGCCCCGATCGTCGTCGTCGACGCTGGGACCGCAGTAACGATAGACGTCGTTACTCCCGAACGTGAGTTTCTAGGCGGTGTCATTTTTCCAGGCGTAGCAGCGTCGGTTTCTGGGCTCTATCGCTCCACGGCTCAGCTGCCCGATCTCAAGTTAAATCAATATCCTGATTTCATTATCGGCAACTCGACGGAACGCGCAATTCAGGCCGGTGTTTTCCAGGCCCAGGTAGGCGCTATTCGATATATCGTCGAACGATGCCAAAAACAATTTGGAGCCCAACAGGTCGCCATGACCGGCGGCGGAATTGGACCGATTCGACATGAGTTGCCCAAGGACTGGGAATTAATCGAAGATCTTGTGCTTCTAGGCATTGCTCTGCTGCCCCACCTCAATGACTGAATCAACGTCACCAGTCCGTTTCTGCTGTCTGACGCCTCAAGGCCGGGGGGCCATCGCCACGACCATGGTTTGGGGCTCTGAGACGCATTCAATCGTGGCGAGGTACTTTCGATCGAAGCGTAAAGGGCCGATAACAACCGGAGATATTGTCTATGGAAACTGGACGAGCCCGACGAATGCCGGCGAGGATGTTGTCGTTACGAGCGATGCGTTGGGCAGAATATCGATTCATTCACACGGCGGTTTGATCAGCCAGCGAGTAATCGCCGACGACCTGCGTGCTGCCGGGGCAGTTGAAATGTCTCCCGCGGAATTTACGTACGCTGAGGCCGGAAATTTTTGGACCGGGGAAATTCAAATGGCGCTGCAAAAGGCGTCGACAGAATTTGCGGCGCTAACTCTGCTCGAGCAGTTAGAGGTTTGGCCGGCGTTTATCAACGCTTTGGAAAACCACTTATCGCAAAATGAATTGGTGGTGGCAAAAAGCAAAATCGACGAGGTGCTGGCGATTGCTCCAATCAGTACGCACTTGGTGACACCTTGGCGGATTGTGTTGTGTGGCCAGCCGAACGTCGGCAAAAGTAGCCTGGTGAACGCGCTTTTGGGATTTGATCGCGTCATTGTCTCGGAAATCCCCGGTACCACGCGGGATGTTGTGCGTCACCATTCGGCGATCCAAGGCTGGCCCGTCGTTTTTGCGGATACCGCAGGCCTTCGCCGCGAAGGAGGCGAGATTGAGCGTATGGGCATGCAACTTGGCCGCGAGGAAATCGCCACGGCGGATTGTGTGATCGCCGTCTTCGACTCCAGTCAAACATGGACCGATGATGATGCGAGGTTTCTCGAAGAAGTCCGCCCGCATCTGATCGTCTTCAACAAATGCGATATCGCCGTTCCTGACGATTCGCGTCCTCTGGGCTTGTACACGAGCGCGATCAAGCGGCAAAATATAGATGAACTTTTACTTGCGGCGTTGTCGGTCATGGTTCCTACGCCGTTTTACCCTTACCGACCAATGCTCGTTTCCGAACGAATGGCGTATCGCGCTCGTTTGTTATCCGCCGCGTTGGCCTCCCAGGACTTGGCTGATTCTCAGATTCATCTTTACTAGCTGTAACTTGCACAATGGATCGCAAAACGATTTTGACTTATGCCTTTACAAGTTGTCGCCCAGCAATTTGCCTTGCCTCGATTTCAACATTCCTATTGATAGTCGGAAGCACGATGTTTCCGCGCAATCTGACGATGCTTGCCGCACTTTTGTTTGGTTCAGTGATTAGCGGAATCTTTGCCTTTCGGATTGCGAACAGGCTTTTCGAAGCAGAATCCATAAGCTGGAATTTGTTTGTTTTTGTTTCCTATGGACTGATGTTGTGGGCGATGTTGTCTGTAGTTTATTTTGCGAACCTTGTTCGCTTTTTGTAAAAAGGGGCAAAATTGCAACAGGGACAAATCAAAGCGACAAATCAAAGGGTCCAGACGTCCTGGTCTTGACCCCATTGATGCCTGCATGTTTTCCGTGTTCATTGAACGCAACCGTGTTATTGCAAAATGAGTCAAATGAATCGAAATTCTTTATTTTGGAAACTTCGGTTGTGGTTTCTTGTTCCTGTTTTGACATTCTTGGTTTGTATTTTGGCGTTTTCATTATGTTTTATTTTGAATGTTGATTCAACAATCGCGATGATTATTGCCATTGCCTCTGGATATCTTGTCGGTGGGATTTCCAGTTTTCTAATTACACAAAAAGTTTCCAACATTGATACGAATACAGGAAATCTTCTTTTGCTGGTGAGTTTTTGCCTGATGACTTTGTCACTTTTTGGCTTTATCTACCTAGCTAATCTTTTTGGTTTTCCCCAGGATTGATGTGGACGGTAAGGTCAAAAAGGTCTGCCGACAAGCGCAAGGCAAACGGAGAGGACGATTAATGAGCACACGATTCGTTATTTTTGTTGAAATTGCGGAAGAACTAATCTCGGTTCGCAGCAACCCATTTGACATCAAACTTGCAGTTTGGGATTTATCTGAAGATCTATTTTTGGGCGAAGGACTATGTGACTATTATATGGCAACTGTTTGGAAATGGACGCCTGACGGGATATTGGCGGATTCTCCGTTGATGAGAAACTGTCCCGATGACGTGGATAACGAAAGAGTTTTAGAAGTTGCGAAATCATGGCAAATGGGCTGGTTGCTTGGCAACGAGTTGATTACTGGAATCGCAAACCTTGAACACGCCAAAATGTCGGAAGCATCGATTTTTTTTGGCAAATTGCTAGAACTGTTGTTTGAGAAATTTGCGCCTGAAAGAATAAGAGTCTTAATGGCAGTTATTCACTGAACGTTTTGGGTACGAGACGCCCTTTGATCAATGGAGTCAAGATTTTGGTCTCTACGACTCGTCGATTACGGTTATTGGATTTGAACAAGGCAGATGCAGAAAACATTTTTTTGTTGAATAGCGACGCCAAAGTTTTACGCTACGTCAACGACTCGCCGTTTCCGAACATAGAGGCGGCTGAAAATTGGATTGCGAACATTGCTAAGGAATTGCCGCACGGCATCGGGCGTTTTGGCATTTGGACTCATTCCGGACAATGGATTGGCCGTTGCAGTTTGCGGTGTCAGGCAGACGGTGAACCGTTAATGGGTTTTCGCATCTTGAGTGAGTATTGGGGCCAAGGCTTCGGAACCGAGACAGCCCAAGCCTTACTCAAACTGGCGTTCGAGGTTCATCAACTGCCTGTGGTTTGTGCTCGAGTTCATCCCGAAAACATTGCCTGTCGGAGAGTCCTTGTAAAGGCAGGTGGTGTTCTTTGGCAGACGAATTCTCGACAACCTTTGGGCAATAAGCTGATTTATCGATTTGTTCGTCCTGCGAACAACTGACTTGTCGGCGATTGCTAAGGCTTAACGACTACTCGATGACTCGGCCGATCAATTTCCATGGGGCGGGAGGATTCCGTTGAATGCTAAAGGACGAATGAACTGTTTGAATTGCTTCCTCGCGCGTCGCGTCGTGGGTGAATACCGTCGCTAAAAGTTCCCCCGATTTCACTTTTGCGCCCAAGTCGACTGCCATTTCAATTCCAACCGAATGATCAATTGATTGTCCGACGACTTTCCGTCCACCACCCATTTGAATCACGGCAAGCCCCAGACGGTCGCTGTTGATTTCGGCAACAAATCCGTCCTGCGTAGCGAGAACCGGAACAGCGTCTGCGCGAGGTCGATCGGTTGCAAGGTTTCCGCCCTGGGCCTTTACCATCTCAATTAATTTTTTTAAGGCACGGCCGCTGTCAATCGATTCACGGGCACGTTCACGGCCCGCGGAAACGGTAGGAGCGAGACCACACATGACCATCAACTCCGCGGCAAATCGTTCGGTCAGCTCCACAACGTCGGCGGGACCGCCCCCTTGGAGTACTTCGACGGACTCATCGATCTCGACCGCGTTGCCAATCATTTTGCCCAACGGACGGTTCATGTCGGTCAACAGTGCCCGCGTCTTGACACCCAGTTGTTTGGCCGTTTGAACGAGCGTCTTTGCCAGTTTTTCGGCGTCAGCTTCAGACTTCATGAACGCTCCGTTCCCACACTTCACATCCAACACGAGGGAGTCCAACCCCTCGGCCAATTTTTTGCTCAAAATACTTGCGGTGATCAGCGGAATGGACGGTACGGTTCCCGTCACATCTCGCAAGGCATACAGACGTTTATCCGCGGGCGCGATTTCATTCGTAGCCGCGGTAATCACACAACCCACGCGATTAACAACTTCCATGATTTCCGGCAGCAGCAAATTAGTACGAAAGCCTGGGATCGACTCGAGTTTATCAATCGTCCCGCCAGTTGTCCCCAGCCCGCGCCCGCTAATCATCGGCACCGCCATTCCACAGTCGGCAAGAATCGGTGCCAACGGAATTGAGATCTTGTCGCCGATGCCACCAGTCGAATGTTTGTCGACTTTGGGTGGGCTCGCTGGCCATTGCATGATTTCGCCGGAATGCAACATCGCTCGCGTGAGACTGACAATCTCACGATCGGTCATTCCGCGGAAATAGACGGCCATCGCAAACGCACCCATCTGGCCGTCTTGGATTTCATTGCGGGCGTAACCGTTGATCAAAAATTCAATTTCGCGATCTTCAAGTTCATGGCCATCGCGTTTGGCCGTGATGATTTGAGCAATGTTCATCCGTTATTTCACTTCGTGAGTTTCAATTCGATTTCGTACAGATAGGGGCAAAGTTTTCCCGTGACAAACATCTTTTTCAGAGCTTTGTTGACGGCAACTCCGTTAAGCACGCCATCCGTCGGTCGATCCTTTTGTGGCCAGAGACCGGACAGATCAATGACAGCCGACACGACAAATGTTTTGGCGTCAATCTCGTAGATCAAATCCGACTGGTAACGATTGGCGTAGATCACTCCATTCGAGTATTCCAGCTCGTTCAAATAGTTGGCCGTCGAATTTCCGTGTTTGACCGTTACTGAATTGACTTTCTCCATCGTTTTTGGATCGACGAAGATAAATTGTCCCGTACCGACGCTGATAATCAGATTTTTTCCGTCGGTGGTCAGTCCCCACATTTCTTTGGCGAATTCATGTTTGCTCAGCAAGTTCATTTCTCGGTCATAGACCAGGATGAGTTCATTCCGCCAAGTCAATTGGTAGAACTTGTCGTCGAGCAAGGTTAGACCTTCACCAAAATAGCTTGGATCAAGTGGTTTATTGACGAGAACCTTGCCGGTCTTCCAGTCAATTTTCCGAAACGAAGACTGGCCAAGCAGGCCGGTGCTTTCGTACAGGAATTCGCCATTTTCATCGAAGACTAATCCTTGTGTAAAAGCGAGTGGGTCTTTGTCGTATTTTTTCACATTTTCAAATGTGTAGCGGGGCACTTCGCCAAATTTATTCTGAAATCGCAACGCCAAGTAACCGCCTCCAAAAACAATCAGAACGAAAATCAATCGCAAGTAGTTGCGATACGACAATTGAAATGGTGACGATTGAGGCTGCCGAGCGACTGGCTTGGCACTTGACGGTTCACGGAAGGCCTTTTTGCCCTCGCCCGAGGAGGTCTTCTTCATTCCTGTTTCAATCCCTTTTTTCAACTAGAATTAGCCTTGGTCTTTTCCCATTGCGATTCGATTGTAACGCATTCAATATTGATTCCCAGTCGACTCCTTGTTTGTACTTTCCGCTGGCACACGTCTTGAAGCCATTGAATGCCACAAGCCTCTTCCAACATCGGCCAGTCAACGTGCCCTGTCTGTGGTGATTCGGTCCGGGATTTGTTTGAGAAGCATTCGCTAATGATTCGCGAATGCCTGAATTGCCGTCACCAGTTTTACGTGCCTCCCGATGTCGAGTCCCATGTCTCATCCGTCTATGGGGACGATTATTTTCAAGGGTCTCCTGCAGGTTACACGGATTATCTGGGCGAGGAAAAGGCTCAACGTTTGAGCGCCAAATATTATGTGCGTCAGGCAGCCCGCTTTCGGCAGCCCGGTCGCTCACTCGATGTCGGCGCAGCATGTGGTTTTTTTGTGAAAGAGTTTCTCGACGCGGGTTGGCAGGCCACTGGGCTTGAACCTAATGCGACCATGCGAATGACCGCTCGGCAGCGCTATGGGTTGGAACTATTTGAGGGCCAATTTAAGGAATTACCCGAGGGCGAAGCCTATGATTTGGTGTCGATGATCCAGGTGATTTCGCATCTGATCGATCCGGTTGATTCGATCAAAGAGGTTCGTTCAAGGTTGTCGGCCAAGGGCCTTTTCCTGGTAGAGACTTGGGACCGTCGGAGTCTTGCGGCGATGGCATCAGGCCGCGGTTGGCACGAGTACAATCCGCCGTCAGTTTTGCATTGGTTCTCGCGAAGGAGTTTGCGAGAATTGGTCGAGTCTCAGGGGTTTCGCTTGTTGGCAAAGGGGTTGCCAAGAAAACGAATTCAATTGGGTCGAGCCTCGCAAATGATCCGGCATTCGGTTGAAGAGTCGACCTTGGGGCGCTGGATGACTTGGCCGTTGTCACTTGCTCCGGCCAATTTAGTGGTGCCCTATTTCCTGGGCGATGCGTTTTGGATGCTGTTCCAAAAAAAATGAATCCGAGATGCCAAAAAGGAATTATTGATTAACAGGTGCCGGGGGAATAAATCGCCCATGATCGGCGGCGAAATAAATTGTCAGATAAAACAGCCGAGCGGCGGCCACTATTTTTTCGAAGTTGATCGCTTCCGGCTTGTCGGTTGGTTGATGGTAATCGGGATGAAATCCGCCAAACAAAAAGGCAACCGAGGTGCCCTTCTCAAAAAAGCTCGCCTGATCGCTGCGGGTGAAAATTGATTCCTCGTCATATTCAAATTCGAGATTCACAAAATTGTTCGCCTGTATGATCACCTCGTGCAGCGCCGGGTCACCTTTGCGGCTGCCGATCAGGTGAATTGAATTGGAATTGAGCGTCGCCGATTCCGTGGGGCTTTCTTCGTTGCGACCAACCATATCGATGTTCAACATGCAAACCATTTTGTCGAGCGGCCGCAGCGGATTTTCGCAGTAATGCTTCGAACCGACCAAACCCAATTCTTCAGCGGCGAACCAAGTAAACAGGACGCTGCGTTTGGGTCGTACTGGGTTGGCAGTCAATGCACGTGCGATACTCAACACCGCAGTTGAACCGGATCCGTTGTCATCCGCACCATAGAAAATCGAATCATTTTGGTTGCCCAAATGATCCAAATGGGCCCCAATGACCACATATTCATGACTAAGTCTGGGATCAGATCCTTCGAGCCACGCCACGACGTTAGGGACGTTGATCGTAGCCTGTTTAATCAACAGTTGTAAATTGAGGGACTGATTGGAGCGATAGACTTTGTTTTGTCCGGCTTTGACTTGATCCAACCACGCCAGTTGTCCGCCGACAGCCTTGACGATTTTTTCGGCGGCGGAACGTGCCAACAATCCCGAAACGCTGGTAGAGCGAGTTTTGCCGTCGCTCTTTAATATCTGGCTGGAGGGAGTATTGATCGACTCGACCAGTCGAAACGCTGCCGCTGGCGATTGGCGGGCAATTACCATGGGGGCCCGGCCAGCTGCGGCTAGATCCGTAACGTAAATAACAATCTTGTCGCGCAGCTGATTTTCTTCCAGCGTCGGTGTTTCACCCGCCAGCGAAACGAACACAACTTCGCCAGAAACTTCGATTTGATCGGCGAACCGCGAAACATTGAAGTTTTTATCGGCAACCAATTCCAAACCATTCGGCCCGGTCAGTTTCGATCGTTTGTCGTCGATCGCTAATGCCGACATTGGGACCATCTGGAAATAGGTGCCGCCCTCGCCCATCGGTTCGAGTCCAAACTCAGCTGCTTTCCCCGCCACCCAATGGGCGGCCTTTATATAACCGGGTTGCCCGGTGCCTCGTCCAGCAAAATTAGGACCGGCAAGCACTGACATCAAATTCTCGGCTTGCTTCGTTGTGATCGAGTCGAAGCCCTCTCGATAGACCTCGGGAACAGATGCTTTGCCTGCGAGCTGCGCGAACGACGAAGAGTTGCCGCACAAAATCAAACTGACAATCAAATAACAATACAGCCCGCAAAAACGATTCATCAAGGTACCTTAAAGCCAACGCACAATTTTTAAATTCCTGGCATCCACTTTAGGTCATCGAACCTGCGAAAGCAAGCAATTGTGATAGTTGGCCGAGTTCGCTCCCGCCGGCCCCATTTCGTTGAAGAAAAGCCTGAACGAACAAGACCGTTGTTTAATGTTTGAACTGACGGCGGCCGGTGAAGATCATTGGGATCCGGTGTTCGTTGGCTGCCGCAATGACTTCATCGTCCTTTACCGACCCACCGGGCTGAATGATGGCTGCAACACCAGCAGCGGCCGCTAGTGGAATTGAATCGGCAAATGGAAAGAATGCGTCGGACGCCAGGACGCTACCTGTGGAACGCGCGCCTGCTTTCTCGATTGCGATGCGGGTCGAATCGACACGGCTCATCTGACCCGCCCCAACTCCAACGAGCGAGCAATCCTTCGTCAACACAATCGCATTGGACTTCACAAATCGAACCATGTCCCAAGCGAACGCCAACTCGTCGCGCAAGCCCGGTGAAACGTCCGTTTGCGTAACGGTCTTCCACTGTCGTTGATCGTCGCGTTGATTGTCGAGCGACTGGACCAAGGCACCGCCAGCAATGGAGCGAATCTCCCAATCCGCAGATTGCGGTTTGAGTTCGCCGATACTCATTAACCGCACGTTGGTTTTCCACTTGGGTTTGGTCTTAAGCAAATCGAGAGCGGCGGGTTCGAATCCCGGCGCGACGATTACTTCTACAAACAAGTTTTTGTTCTCTGCCATAAAACGAGCCGTGGCTTCGTCAACCGTTCGATTGAACGCGACCACGGAGCCAAAGGCACTTAGCGGGTCCCCCGCAAAAGCCCGTTCGCAGGCAACCAAAAGTTGTGACGCGACTGCCGCCCCGCAGGGGTTGTTGTGTTTGATGACGCTGCAAGCGGGCAAAGACTGTAGTCGCACAATTGCAAGCGCGGCATCCATGTCCAGAAAGTTGTTGTACGAAAGTTGTTTTCCATTGTGCTGTTGCGCAGTAACAACAGAAGTTCCCGTGTGGTTACTCTTGCGATAGACGCCACCCAATTGATGTGAGTTTTCACCGTGCCGCAATGTTTCTTGCAAGCTCAAGTCCAATACGAGGTTGGTCGGCAATTCCGGTTCGCCGGAAGTCTTATTGTCCGACGCCCATTGATTGGAAAAGAACTCCGCGATTGCCCGGTCGTAGCCCGCCGTGTGCGTAAAGGCTGCGGCCATCAGTTTTCGCCGTAATTCCAGACTTGTTTGGCCAGTTTGGCGGATTTCCGTAAGGACTTCTTCGTATTGCGACGCCTCCGTGACGACGGCCACAAACCGGTGATTTTTGGCAGCCGCGCGAATCAGACTGGGGCCACCGATGTCGATATTTTCGATGGCATCGTCCAGTTTTACATTGGGGCGGGCAATGGTTTCGCGGAAGGGGTACAAGTTGACGCAGACGATCTGGAATGGCAACATCCCCAGCTCTTTCATCGAGCGAAGGTCTTCCTCGTGATCGGTCCGCCCCAAGATGCCGCCGAAAATTTTCGGGTGCAGCGTCTTCACTCGACCGTCCATGATTTCTGGAAAGGTCGTGTAGTTGGCAACATCGATCACCGGCACGCCGCCTTGCGTTAGATGCCGCGCCGTTCCACCGGTGCTGTAAATTTCGCCACCCGCCTCGACAATTCCTTGGGCAAATTCCAGGACGCCTGTTTTGTCACTGACGCTGATGATCGCGCGGAGTTTCGTTTCGTTGCTGAGGTTCATCCGTGGTTCCGCCTTAAACTGTTTCAACACTGACAGTTGTCTTGACCTTCTTCTTATTGATCAGCGCCGGCCAATAGCTGATAACCTCGGTGGCCTTTGGTCGGCCGCCGGCGAATCCAGTGACCCCTGGGGGGCCGCTGGTGACCAGAGGGACAATTTCCATCCCGAGTCGATTCAAGGCGTTCTCATCTGTTCCTCGGGCACCGATTCGCAGAACGACTTCGCCGGGAGATTTTGGCGGCTGCAGAATTCCGGCATGGCAGACATTGGAGCCAACAATCTCAACGAAGCGATTTTCTTCGGGGATCGAAATCCCATCGAGCTTCAAGCGGTCGAACACGATTTGTGCACACAACTTGGCCTTGTCGACTGCATCGGGTCCGGCAATCGTCAATTGACCAAGAATCTTGTAGCCTTCATGAAACGAAATCGAAACCTTGAGGGTCTCGGTCGCCGGTGCACCTTTGATGCCTCTGACGCGGACACGGTTGGGGCCTTCTTGAGTCAATTGGGCGGAGCTGAAGTCGGCAATGCAATCGGGAGTAATGTAGCGTTTCGGGTCACCCATTTCATAAACCAGTTGCGAGGTCACTGTCTCCACGTTGACCAATCCACCGGTGCCTTCATGCTTCGTCACCACGAAGCTGCCATCGGGATAAGCCTCGACAACTGGATAACCAATCCGCGCCATGTCGGGGACTTCTCGCCAGTTCGTATAATTTCCTCCAGTGCATTGGGCCCCGCATTCGACGATGTGACCAGCGATCGTTGCTGCGGCGAGCAAATCATAGTTGTTGGGATCCCAACCGAATTCGTAAATCAAAGGTGCAACAACGACCGATGGGTCGGTAGCCCGCCCCGTAATCACAATATCGGCACCTTGCTCCAACGCCTCGATGATTGGCATGGCACCGATATAGACGTTGGCACTCTTGACTGCGGGCAAGTATCGCTCGAGGCTTTCGCCGTTGTCCATGTTCTTGAACGGTTCTCCGCCTGCGATTAACGATTTGAGATCGGTCAAGATATCGTCTCCCTCGACAACGCCGACACGAACGCCGGAAAGCCCAAGTTTCTTGACAACGTCGAACACCGCAGAGCGACAAGCCTGTGGGTTTACTCCTCCGGCGTTGGCCACGATCTTGATTCCCTTTTCGCGGCAGCGGGGCAAGACTCGTTCGACCATCTCCACAAAGTCCGTGGCATACCCGGCCTTGGGATTTCGGCTTTTCAGTTTTTGCATGATGCTCATCGTTACCTCAGCGAGGTAATCGAGCGTCAAGTAATCCAGCGGACCTTCATTTACCAGGCGAATCGGGCCGAGGATACTGTCTCCCCAAAACCCTTGGCCGTTTGCAATCAGAACCTTGTCCCGTTTTTTCTTCATGTTGGTGCTCAAGAACAAAAAGGACCCGCGATTTCGCGAGTCGATTTAAGAGTGGCCCGCGTCGCCCCAAGCGACGAAAACGACTGTCGCATGATACCGCAAAAACTGCTGCCCGTTCAGTAGCCCGAAAATGTCGCAACGCCCGTCCGGTTGCCGGGGTCCAGCCGAAGGGCGCGGCCGATGAGCCGTAGCGACGGAGGTGCGATTTAATTGGCGACGATATTCACCATTCGGTCGGGAACAATGATGACCTTCGTGACGGTTTTGCCTACCAGCAATTCCGCAATCCGTTCATCCAACAAAGCGATCTTTTCGACTTCATCGTTCGACATGCCTCGCGCAATGTTGATCTTCGAACGAAGTTTGCCTTGAATTGAAATCGGGATCTCGACCGATTGATCCACCGTCAGACTTTCGTCGAAAGTTGGCCACGGTTCATAGGCGAGGGTTTGTTTGTGGCCGAGAATTGCCCACAGCTCTTCAGCGATATGCGGGGCCAAGGGCGACAAAATCAGAATGAACTTGCTCATGATCGAGCGAGGCCGTGCGGTTTGCTTCGTGAAGTAATTGACAAACTCCATCAGCCTGGCGATGGCCGTGTTGAAGCTCAGGTTTTCAATGTCTTGCGAAACCGCTTTGATCGTTTTGTGCAGCACGCGCAGTTGTTCGTCCGTAGGCGCAGTATCGACGATGCTTTCATTGAGCGTCTTGGTCTCGGCTCGGTCGTCGATAATCATTCGCCAGACACGATCGAGGAATCCCCGAACGCCATTCACGCCCGCCATGCTCCACGGTTTCGAGGCCTCCAGTGGACCCATGAACATTTCGTACAATCGCAGCGAATCGGCGCCATAGTCCGCTACAATTTCATCCGGGTTGATGACATTGCCACGCGACTTCGACATCTTGTATGCCCGGCTGTCGATGCGGATTGAAGGATCGCTCTTCAGTACGAATTTCTCACCGGATTTTTCGACCTGATCGGGATCAAGTTTCACCGAAACCACCGGTGACTTGTCGCGAGCCAGAACCAAGGCGTTGTTTTCAGCCTCAATCACCAGATCACTGCTGACCCATTTTTCTGTGGAGTCGCGGTAGCCGGTAAATTCCATTTCACCAAGGATCATTCCTTGGTTCACCAGTTTCTTGAACGGCTCGACGGTCGAAACGACGCCGCGATCGAACAAGACCTTGTGCCAGAATCTCGCGTACAAAAGGTGCAACACGGCGTGCTCGGCACCGCCCACGTACAGGTCGACAGGCATCCAACGCTTTTCCAATTCGCGATCAACGACCGCTTTTTCGTTGCGCGGATCAATAAATCGCAAATAGTACCAACATGATCCGGCCCACTGCGGCATGGTGTTGATCTCGCGGCGATAGCGAACGCCATCGATCACCGGATGGAGCCAGCTATCGGGGGCCTTCGCCAGCGGCGCCTCAGGGCGTCCGTGCGGTTTGAAATCGTCCAGATGCGGGAGGTCGACCGGCAGCGAATCGGCAGGGACCGCTCGTTTTCTGCCCGTTGGTTTCCCTGCGACGTCCAGTTCGTGCAAGATCGGAAACGGTTCGCCCCAAAATCGCTGACGACTGAACAGCCAATCGCGGAGTTTGAAGTTCACGGCCTCGCGGCCAATCCCCTGCGTCGACAACTGTTGTTTGATTTTGGTTTTGAATTCTTCGGTCGAAAGGCCGTCAAACGTTCCGGAGTTCGTTGCGATCCCCTCGCCGCTGAAGCAAATTGCGCCAGCCAAAACGCTAGGCCAATCGACGTCGGTGTTCTTCTCCGTTGGCTTCACGACGGCAACGATCGGCAATTTGAATTGTCGAGCGAATTCAAAGTCCCGATTGTCGTGCGCGGGAACGGCCATGATCGCCCCCGTTCCATAATTAATCAGCACGTAATCGGCGATCCATATCGGAATCGGCTTTCGCGTGAGCGCGTTGATCGCGTAGGTCCCGGTGAAGACCCCGGTTTTCGATTTCTTGTCGTCTTGTCGATCACGATCGCTCTTGGATGCTGCTGCCGAGCAATAGGCTTCAACCTCGGCGGCCTGCGCTGGAGTCGTGATCTGGGAGACGAGTGGATGTTCGGGCGCAATCACCATATAGGTTGCGCCGAACAAAGTGTCGGGCCGAGTGGTGTAGACGCGCAGCACGTTGGGTTCGGCGGTCCGAGGAAATCCAGAGGCCTTTCTCGATTTCGTCCACTGATCGAATGCAGTCAGATCGCCGACGAGGAAATCGACTTCTGCACCCGTGCTGCGGCCGATCCAGTCGCGCTGCAGCTTCTTGATGCCTTCCGGCCAATCGACTTGCTCGAGATCTTTCTCCAGACGTTCGGCATAGGAGGTAATTCGGAGCATCCATTGTCTTAAAGGAATTCGTTGAACGGCGTGACCGTGTTCGCTACGTCCATCGACGACTTCTTCGTTCGCCAAAACGGTGCCCAGCGCGGGACACCAATTGACGAGTGCATCGCCTTCGTAAGCGAGACGAAAGCTGTCTTGATACTCGGCAATCGCGGCCTCGCCGCGTGCAGAAACTTCGGCTGGAATTGGCAGCTCAGCAATCGGCCGACCGCACTGTGATTGCTCGTCGAACCAGGTATCATAGAGTTGCAAGAAGATCCACTGAGTCCAGCGGACGTAGGGAATGTCCGTCGTCGAAATTTGCCGATCCCAGTCGTAACTGAAGCCCAGCATCTTGAGCTGCCGCTTGAAGTTGGCGATGTTTTTTTCGGTAAACTCGCGCGGCGGCACATTGCGTTTAATCGCGGCCTCTTCTGCGGGCAGGCCGAACGCGTCAAAACCCATGGGATGCAGGACTGCCTTGCCGTTCATCCGCTGGAATCGGGCGAGGATGTCCGTTGCCGTGTAACCTTCGGGATGGCCGACGTGCAAACCCTCTCCGCTGGGGTACGGGAACATGTCGAGCACGTAGTATTTTTCGAGGCTTGGGTCGTCCGGAGTTCGAAACGTCTGGTTTTGTTCCCAAATGCGTTGCCAGCGAGGTTCAATTTCGGCTGGATTGTAACGGGGCACGAGTCAAACTCCTCATTGAAATTTATTGTTCATGACAAGCCTCATGATAGCGGCTAAGGCGAATTTATCCCATGCGACATGGGTGACCTGAGGTTCCGGATCCGTAAGGGCCCTGAATCAAGTGAGCTCGCGGGTGCGAGAAAGTTCGCGGAAAGCTTGCGGATTTCCCTAACGCAAGCGTCCGTCTTCTAATTCGTGGCCCTCAATGATGCCGAATCGATTTCCGAGTTTCGCGTTTGGACGGCTTCAGCATTTTTCCCAACCAGCAAATCAAAAATCGGCGAGGCCATCAATGTGGTTAGAACAGCCATGATCACCAGCATTGCAAACAGGCTCTCCGAGATAACGCCCTTTTGCAGGCCAATGTTGATGATGATCAATTCCATCAAACCCCGGGCGTTCATTAAAGTCCCAATTCCCATTGCCTCACGATTGGGAATTCCGGTCCAATAGGCCGCCAGCCAACAGGCTACACCTTTGCCCAAAACAGCGACCAAAAAAATCAATCCACAGAACAACCACAGATACCACGAATCGACCAAACCAATCCGTGTGTTTAGTCCCGAGTAAGTGAAGAACAGCGGCAACAACAAGGTTACCGCCAGCGGCTGGATTCGAGCGATCATCCCCTGGGTCATCATCCCACGCGGGAGGCTCGCACCCGTGACGAATGCTCCAAACACCGCATGCAAGCCGATCATATCTGTAAACCAGGCTCCCAGTGCCATGGTTGCAAGACCGACAACAAATCCAGTGTCGCTCAGTTGGTCGTCTTTAGTGGTTAACCAACCTTGTATCCCAGCCGTTGCTGGTCGGACAATCAAAAAGGCAACCATGACAAAACCAAGGCCCCCACCGATGTTCCAGACAGCATTATTCCAATTTCCATCGAAGCTGGCCAAAACCACCGCGAGCAGGCACCACGCCGTCGCGTCGTCGATCGCACCTGCACCGATCGCTACGGTACCCATCGTTGTTCCGGCCAAGCCTTTGAAATGGATGATCCGGGCCAACATCGGGAAGGCCGTGATGCACATTGACGCGCCCAGAAAGAGCATCGCCTCGAGCAGTGATGTTCGCTCCGGAAACAGCTCGGTATAGTGGAAGCAGAACCATGCCAATCCCGCACCGAGAACAAACGGTGTGACCATACCTGCTAAGGAAACTGCTAGTGAACTTTTGAATTTGTCGCGGATGATATCGATACGGAATTCCATGCCGACGATAAACATGTACAAAGCCAGTCCTAATTGCGAGGCCGGAAATAGATAGCTTTGCGTGTCCCGCGCGGTTTGCGTCCGGTCCCATGGAAAAATCGCGGCTTGAATTTCCGGAAACAACAGGCCAAACAACGAGGGGCCGAGCAGTACTCCGGCAATCATCTCAGCGACCACTTGAGGTTGGCCGAATTTGCCGGCTACCCAACCCACCAAGCGACAGAAAACCAAGATCACGGCGATCTGTAGAAAGAATTGAACTGCCAATTCGACGTTATTCATCTTGCACAAAAAAAGTTAAATTCGAACTGGACGAAAGCGATTTTTCGGAGTCATCAACAATCGCAAGTCTTTGAGTAAGGCCGAGTCCAACTTCCAATTTTTCATAATGGACTCTTTGACGCGGAGTTACCCAAAGTCGCGTAGACGATCGAATCGGACCGCAAACCATACGATTTCACAACACGAAACTATTGGAAGTCTATCAAAAACAGATTCCCCTTGGTAGAATTTTCGCACAGCCGAAACTTTTATCTTAGGACCGGGTGAATTGGGATGATCCGACGCAGTCCCCGCCTACAACTTGTTGGACACGATCGCGAACAAATGCGCAATGCCGGGCGGTTCAACGCGCGGTTGATGGATTACTTGCGACCATTTGTCAAAGAAGGTGTGACTACCGAATCGATCGACAGGCTGGTTCATGAGTTCACGTTGGACCATGGACACCAACCTGCCTGTCTGGGCTATCGCGGAGATGTCTGCAAATTTCCGAAAAGCTGCTGCATCAGCGTTAACGACGTTATTTGTCACGGCATTCCGGACGGATATGCTTTGAGAAACGGAGATATCGTCAATGTCGATATTACGACCGTGGTCGATGGCTGGCATGGCGATCAATCCGAAACTTTCCTGATTGGCGAGGTCAGTGACGAGGCGCGGCAGATTACGCAATGTTCGTTCGATTGTTTGTATTTAGCAATCAATGCCTTGCGGCCGGAGTGTTCGGTCGCAGTAATTGGCGAGGCGATTGTTGATTACGTGAAGAAAAAATATCCTCGCTTCGGCGTGGTTGATCGTTATGTTGGGCACGGCATCGGGCAAAGATTTCATCAGCTCCCCAATATTCCCCACGTGCCTTCCCGGCGTTCCTATCAAGATCGCTTGTTGCCGGGAATGTGCTTCACAATTGAACCCATGATCAATGCGGGCACGATCCATTCCGTGTGCGATAGTCGGGATGGCTGGACGGTCCGAACCACCGATGGCAAATGGTCCGCCCAGTTTGAGCACACAGTGATGTTGACCGAAGATGGAGTGGAGATTCTAACGATGACCCAAGACGGTCCAAAACCAGGTCATGTCTTCTAGAACGCATGAGGCAATACTTTTTTGACTATTCTCGACGGCGCTAGTTGGCGGATGCGGCGACGAGCGACCCTGTTCAACTGGCCGTTGGATTTCCTGCATGATCCAGATTCGCAACCTTTTCTTTCGCTATCCCCGTTCGCAATTTGTATTGGCGATTGACTCGCTAGATGTTGCCGCAGGCGAAAAAGTTGCGTTTGTTGGACCAAGTGGCAGTGGCAAGACGACACTGCTCAATTTGATTTGCGGAATTTCCGTACCCGCCCAAGGGACCATTCGAGTTGCCGACGCGGAAGTCTCAAGTTTGTCCGATCATGATCGACGCAATTTCCGCATCTCCAAGATCGGGCTCGTGTTTCAGCAGTTTGAGTTGTTGCCCTATCTGAACGTGGTCGACAATATTTTATTGCCGTATCGAATCAATCGTTCGCTGCAGCTCACTGCTCAAGTCCGCAGCCGGGCCCAGAACCTGGTTGATCGGCTGGGGATCGGAGACAAGTGTCTGCGGCTTCCCCGACAGCTGTCGCAGGGAGAGCAGCAACGGACGGCCTTGTGCCGCGCTTTGATCGCCGAACCAAAACTCATCCTTGCCGACGAGCCGACAGGCAATCTGGACGACGAGAATAAAACGCGTGCCCTACAACTGTTGTGCGAAAAGAGTCAAGAACAAAACGCGGCTCTGGTTGTGGTTACCCATGACACCGGAATTCTCGGCGATTTCGACCGTGTCGTGGACTTTCGCCAATTCCGTCGGCGGGAGGTCGCTTGATGCAAGGAGCATTTTTTCTCGCGGCGCGCTACATCCTGCACCACCGCTGGAAAACGATGTTGTTGGTGGGGTGCCTGGCGATGACGGCGTTTCTGCCGCTATTGCTGTGGATGGTGTTGACGGAGTTTGATCGGCGGATTGCAGCGCGGGCGGTCGCAACCCCGCTCGTGATTGGTCCGCGGGGCAGCCAAGTCGACCTGGCCTTGCATGCGCTGTATTTCTCGCAAGGGCCGAATGAGACGATTCGTTTTGGCGAAGTCAGTTCGCTGCGGGAAACTGACCTCGCCAATTTCGTTCCGTTGCATTGTCGGTTTTCAGCTCGCGGTTTTCCGATTGTAGGTACGTCTGTCGATTATTTTGACTTTCGAAAATTGGTTTTGGCCGACGGGCGTAAATTTGTGACCTTCGGCGAATGCGTGATCGGTTCAGAGGTCGCCAAGCGTTTGCAACTAAAAGTCGCCGATAAATTAATGTCTGATCGCGAGAACTTGGTGGACATTGCCGGCTTGTACCCGCTGCGCATGCAAGTCACCGGGGTCTTGCAGGAAACCGGCACCGCAGATGACCGTGCCGTATTTGTCGACTTGACCTCCAGTTGGATCATGATGGGCCTGGGTCATGGGCATGACGATTTGAAGAAGGAATCCGATCCCGGCAAAATCATGGCTCGCGATGAAAACAAAATTGTGGCCAGCGCTGCCGTTCTTCCCTATCTGGAAATTACACCGGAACTCGCCGATTCGGTGCATTTCCACG
>JBEBGH010000326.1:0-6099 GCA_040081565.1 Pirellulaceae bacterium | reverse complement strand
AGATGTTTGGCAAGTTGTGTGGCAATCAATAGAAATTCCGCCCGTGGGTTCTGTCGACAGGTTTTTCACAGCGGAATTATTCACGATCAATTCGGCTTTTTGCAACCCGAGTTTGCCTACCCAGATTACCACAGCGGGAATTCGTCGGGATTTATCATTTCGCTTTTTGAAGACCAAACTGACCCGTTCAGTTTTTTAATAAATTGCTAGCTTTGGTTACTGTCAATCGCTCCAAAATTTGCTAGGATTTGCCCCTCTCAAAACCGATAGGGAATTTGAGGCACAATATTTTGTGTTGACATCCAGTTGGGTGTCGATATATTGGGCTTCGCTGATTTTCCTGCGGTTTTGCCAAAGTTGCAGCAAAGGGCGTTTTTTTGGGAAACGGGGCTTTGATTGGCCACAATTTCCCAGCCAGCAGACGCTGCGAGGCAACGCTGAAACGCCATCGAAGCCGGCCGTTTTTTGTCGGTAGAGATCGAGGGTCCACATTGGTTGTTGGGCCGAGAGTCAGCGGGTTACGGACACCAAGTTTAGGAATTAGAGTTTGTAGGAGTTCGAGACGGAGTTTGTGGCAAGGAAGCAGCTCTCAACTTTGTTTGAGGCTTTCTTTTTCGCACGACCAAACGTGTCGAGCCCCAAAGTTAGTTTTCCGCTTGGTAACTTTTTGCAGCTTTTTGGATGAGCCATGCAAAATTCAATGAGTTTTTTTGGGAGCAAGATGCGATGGTAAATAGTTTGGAAACAGCATTGCAGGTACGGAAACGCGACGGTCGAGTTACGGAGTTCAATCGGGATCTGATTTCCCGTGCAATGGCCAAGGCCTTTTGTGCGGAAAAGGGACTGGCGGACGTTCAAAAGATCGACTCGGGTCTGCAACAAAAAATTGAACAGATGACGGACGAAGTTGTCGCCGAAATTCTGCAACTGACCGGCGGTGGCAATTCGATTTCAGTAGAAAAGGTTCAGGACCTGGTCGAAGCCGAGTTGATGCGAGCCGAATTTTTCTCGGTGGCTCGCCGTTATATTCTCTATCGCAACGAACGTGCCAAGATGCGTCAGTTGCGTTCTCCTGACGCAATGCAGTTGGACGAGGCTCCGACATTGACAATGCTCAATGGCGAAGGCCAGACCGAAGCGTTGGACATGGACCGATTGCGTAGCCAAGTCGACCGCGCCTGCGAGGGCCTGTCGGTTGACGTTGATCGCGATCTGTTGTCCGAAGAAATTTCGAAACAAATCTACAACGGGATCACGAACACCGAAATTGCTCGCGCCATGGTTTTGGCTGCACGGGCCAAGATCGAACGAGATCCAAAGTTTGATAAGGTCGCAGGACGCTTGGTCCTGAATATCATCTATCGCGAGTCGTTGGGGAAATCGCCTAAAGACGAAGATGTTCATGAACGCTATCGCGATCGCTTCCCCGAGTTTGTGCAGATCGGAATTGATAACGGTCGCTTGTCGCCGGAGTTGGCGTCATTTGATTTGGCCCGCTTGGCCGATGCGATTGTGGCCGAGCGTGACGAGAAGTTCCCCTACCTCGGCCTGCAAACGATTTATGACCGTTATTTGTTGCACATCAATGGTCGCCGATTTGAGGCTCCGCAGTACTTCTGGATGCGGGTCGCGATGGGGTTGGCAATTAACGAGGGCGAACAGAAGAACGATCGAGCAATCGAGTTTTACAATCTCCTGTCGACGTTTCGATTTACTTCCGCCACACCGACTTTGTTCAATTCGGGAACGCTACACCCACAGCTGAGTTCTTGTTACTTGAGCACGGTTGGCGATGATTTGGACAGTATCTTCAAAGCCATTTCCGACAACGCCAAACTCTCGAAGTGGGCGGGTGGTTTGGGGAATGACTGGACGAATATTCGAGCCACGAACGCCCACATCAAAGGCACCAATGGCCAAAGCCAGGGTGTGATCCCGTTCCTGAAAGTTGTCAGCGATACGGCGGTTGCGGTGAACCAAGGTGGTAAACGCAAGGGTGCGGTTTGCTCGTATTTGGAGTCGTGGCATTTGGATATCGAGGAGTTTCTCGATCTCCGAAAGAACACTGGCGATGATCGTCGTCGGACCCACGACATGCATACGGCCAACTGGATTCCTGATCTGTTCATGAAACGGGTGGTCAACAATCAGGACTGGACACTGTTCAGTCCTAACGACACTCCAGACCTGCATGATTTGGTGGGTCAAGCCTTTGAACGGCGATACGAGGAATATGAGCAAATGGCCCGCGACGGGAAAATTGCCTTGTTCCGCACATTGCCGGCGATGGACTTGTGGCGCAAGATGTTGACTCGTCTGTTTGAAACCGGACATCCTTGGATCACGTTCAAAGATCCGTCGAACATTCGTTCACCCCAAGACCATGTCGGCGTTGTCCACAGCAGCAATCTCTGCACCGAGATTCTGCTCAATACTTCTGCCGATGAGATCGCCGTTTGTAACTTGGGTTCCATCAATATGTTGGAACACATCCAAAACGGTCAGCTCGACCTTGAGATGTTGAAAGAAACGGTGGCAACCGCCGTCCGGATGCTCGACAATGTCATCGACATCAATTACTACCCGACTCCGGAGGCGAAGAATTCCAATGGACGTCATCGTCCGGTGGGTTTGGGCCTGATGGGTTTCCAGGATGCCTTGGGAGAATTGGGCTTCAGCTATGCCAGCAATGATGCGGTTGAATTTGCCGACCGCAGCATGGAAGCGATCTCGTATTTTGCCATTTTAGCTTCGAGCAAATTGGCGAAGGAACGCGGCCCATATTCAACCTACAAGGGTTCGAAATGGGATCGCGGACTGTTGCCCATGGACACGATTGAATTGCTGGAACAGGAACGCGGGTGGCAGATCGACATGGATCGCTCCTCAACCCTCGATTGGCAGGTCGTCCGGGATCATGTACGTCAATTTGGAATGCGAAACAGCAACGTCATGGCGATCGCGCCGACGGCAACCATTTCGACCATCATCGGCGTAACCCAATCGATCGAACCGACTTACAAGCACTTGTTTGCCAAGAGCAATTTGTCTGGCGAATTTGTGCAAGTGAACATCAAACTGGTGAACGAATTGCAGGCACGTGACCTGTGGTGCGACGAGTTGCTGGAAGCAATCAAGTACTACGATGGTTCGCTGGGTGAAATACCTGGATTGCCTCAAGACATCAAGGATCGCTACGCCACCTCCTTTGAAATCGATCCAAAATGGTTGATCGAGTGCGCAAGCCGTCGCCAAAAATGGATCGACATGGGCCAGTCGCTGAACCTCTATTTGGATAAAGCCAGCGGAAAACGTCTCGACGACATGTATCGCTTGGCTTGGCAAAAGGGTATGAAAACGACCTATTATCTTCGTACGCTGGGTGCGACCAATGTCGAGAAATCGACCGTCGATATCAACAAGTACGGCGTGCAGCCACGTTGGATGAAGAACAAAAGTGCGTCTGGCGACGTGAAGATGGACCGCCAAATTCCATCTGCGGTTGCTGAATCCAATCCTGCCGATTTTCAAATTTCTGAGGCCCAACCGGAAGTCAAGGCTTGTCGCTTGGACGATCCGGATTGCGAAGCCTGCCAATAAGTGTCAACCTACAGTGATGCGAACCCTGCTCGCCAGGGTTCGGCATCGCTGGTTTTTGAACCCCCGTAACAATAATCAACTCAGCGCATGGAGTGAAATGAGATGTCAATCGACTTTGTTGAAAAAGTAGAAGTTCGTGGTAAAGGTTCACGGATTGATGCCCGTGAAAAACGTTTGATCAATTGTCATCAAGTGGACGTAAACCAGTTGATGCCTCTCAAATACAATTGGGCTTGGGAGCACTATGTCAACGGTTGTGCCAACCATTGGATGCCCACCGAAGTCCCGATGAATAAAGACATCGAGATCTGGCGTTCCAACCAGTTGACTGCAGACGAACGAACGGTCGTCCTGCGTAACCTTGGTTTTTTCTCGACTGCTGAAAGTCTGGTCGGCAACAACCTGGTTTTGGCGATTTTCAAGCACGTAACAAACGCGGAGTGCCGCCAGTACTTGCTGCGGCAGGCATTTGAAGAGGCTGTGCACACGCACACGTTCCTCTATGTGGTTGAAAGCCTCGGCTTGAACGAAGGCGAAATCTTCAACATGTATCGCGAAGTGCCGGCGATTGCCCGCAAGGACGCGTTCGAAATGGAACTGACTCGCGAGGTGCTGGACCCCGATTTCACGACCACCACTTTTGAAGGTGCCCAAGCGTTCCTCAAGAACCTGATCGGGTATTACCTGATCATGGAAGGCATTTTCTTCTATACCGGTTTCGTGATGATCCTGTCGTTCCATCGCCGTAACCTGATGAAGGGAATTGGTGAGCAATTCCAGTTCATTTTGCGTGAGGAGTCGATCCATTTGAATTTTGGTGTGGACTTGATCAATGGCATCAAGGCCGAAAACCCAGAAATCTGGACTCCAGAATTCAAGCAAGCGATGATTGACCGCGTTCGCGAAGCGGTTGAGTTGGAGTTGGCCTACGCCACGGATTGCCTGCCGAACGGAGTACTCGGCTTGAATGCCAAGTTGTTCCGCGATTACGTCCAATACATCGCTGACCGCCGGTTGGAGCGCATTGGCCTGCCCGTGCAATACAACAGCACCAATCCATTCACCTGGATGAGCGAAACGATTGATATGTCCAAGGAGAAAAACTTCTTTGAAACCCGTGTCACCGAGTACCAAACCGGCGGGGCACTGCAGTGGGAATAAGTTAATCTTCCCAAAAGGATTTCAAATTTTAGACCGAGCGGTGTTCTCTAACCCGCTCGGTTTTTTTGTTTTCCTACAGTCAGGATTCGGCAACCATTCCGGCGTTTGAATTGGTACAATCCAGACAGCCGACAAAACCGGATTTTGGCTGCCATGAATGGCCAAAAAAAAGGTGCTTGGGGACCTTTTTCGCCCAATCGAACTCCATATTTGAGCGACAAAACCTCACTCGAGTTAGGAAACGTATGTCGATTGCGATTCAACCCAACCGCCAACTGGATTCCATCCTTGCTCGGCTCGAATCCCTGCAGTCCTTGGTCAAAGATGAGTTGCAGATCTACCAGCGTTTGCCCTCCATCGGTACTGAATTGGCTGAAAAAGTCGTTTCGATTGTGATTCCTGTTTACAACGAACAGGCCTCTGTCGCCCGCGTCATCAGTCGGGTTGCCGCACTCTCGTTTACAAAAGAAATCATCGTCGTTGACGATGCCAGTACCGACGAAACTTGCTCGATCCTTCAGCGACTTGAAGGCGTCGAAAATTTGAAGCTCATCTTCAAGAAAAAAAACGAAGGGAAAGGGGCTGCGCTCCGCGATGGCTTCGCAATGGCCACCGGGGACATCGTGCTGGTCCAAGATGCGGATCTCGAGTATGACCCTCAAGACATCCCCAATCTGTTGCGGCCGATTCTGCAGGATGAAGCCGACGTCGTTTTCGGCAGCCGTTACATTGGAAAAGACAAACCGGACGGGTCGGCCTTTCATCGATTCGGAAATTGGTTGTTGACCGCATCGTCCAACCTGTTTACCGGGACCCAACTGACCGACATGGAAACGTGCTACAAGGTCTTTCGCCGGTCCGTGCTAAAGGATATCACTCTGAAACAGAACCGGTTTGGCATCGAACCGGAATTGACTGCAAAAATTGCGCGTCGAGGCTATCGGATTATGGAACTGCCAATCCGTTATCAAGCCCGAGGCTATCAAGACGGCAAGAAAATTGGTGTCCGGGACCTGTTCAAGACGATTTACTGCATCGTCCGATACGGCATCAGCGACTAGAATTGTCGTATTCGGACACATGTCCGTTTATCTTTCTGCAAACGATGGATCGAAGTTAATGCGAATCGCGTGGTTGATTTCGTTGGTTCTATTGCCTTTGTTGGGCAGCAATCTTCCGGCTCTAGGCCAAACTCGCGTACTGCGTCTGGAAGTGGTCGTCGGCGCAGACGAGGAGTTGGGATTGGAACAAGAAATCATGACGAGTCTGGAAAAGGTCGGTGCGGACCATTTAAAGATTTCCAAAGTCGTTGATCCACCATTGCCAAAAGTAGAAGAA
>JBEBGH010000653.1:0-1502 GCA_040081565.1 Pirellulaceae bacterium | reverse complement strand
CTCGCGTTCCCGTCGCGGCTTCGGGGTGGGTGGACATGATGTTTGTCGTGTACAGTTGAAACAACTCAAGTCACGGCGCTGGCCGGCGCTGGCAACTCGATTTTTGCAGACCATTTTTTCTGCAAAGCTTCAAATTTAGCGCGTGGGTTTGGCCAAGGGCTTAGGCCGAAGGTTTTTGAGAACATTCGGAGGAAACGCTTCCGAACTGCTATGTCTTCCAAATCTTCTTTGGGAGGTTCTGCCCCAAAGTAATCATATCGAACGTAAGCGTCGTAATCGAAAAGATAACCCAATGTTTTGTCAAAATCGTAAACGAGTTGGTCCAAGACAGGGAAACCGATGACTGAACCTAGCGCAAGAAAGTCGCGCATCGTGTCGCCAACAATAAGTCTGGAGATATCTGGGTTGCACGGCACGACCATGACCACCGGAGAATCATCTGTGATTTGCCCGGAAACTTCTAGTATGCAGAAGTGGACACTATCGCCGCCTGTACCTGCGAAGATGTGACCATTCTTTGGGGTATCGTTGCACCAAGCGCGTTGAAATGGCTGGTAAAGAATCAATCCGATTCGATCAAGCGTCACGTCGCCGCGCTTATGTGCATCGTCGAATTTCTTGAGGGCTGTGAGTGTGGGTATCATGTGCTAATTGACCACCTCACTTCGCAAACACGACTTCCTCCTGCGCCTGCGTTTTCGGCTTCACCGGCGCGGAGATCACGTTCCACGGGATTTCCATCACGCTCTTCAAACCTTCGCGCACGCACTTCAGGTTTTCCTGCACGACGTGTTCGCCGCGTTTGCCGAAATACTTGCGGATGTATTTCTCGACCGATTCCAGCACATGTTCATCGCTCATGCCGGAGCGCGACGCGAACGGCGTCACGCGAATGAAGATGCCGACGAGACAGACGCCTTGCATGCGTTGCTGGAGGTCGGGGTCGGTGGCGATTTCTTTCGCGATCTTCACGGTGTCGAGATAGAACACCTTGAGCCGTTTGTTGCGGATGAGTTTCTGGCCGTAAGCGGGGATGTGATCCCAGACGCGTTGCGGATCGGTCTCCGGGCTTTGGATGAAGATGCTGCCTTCGTCGGCGATGCCGTCGAGCGGATTGCCGAGGTTGAAGGCGTTCACGTCGTTGAGCGGGATGAATTCGACGTGCGCCAGTTCGCTGTGCGTGCGGATGTGTTTCTCGGCGACGGTCAGGTAATAGGTCGTGGGCAAACCCTTTTTCTCCGAGCCGTATTTCGGATATGCCTGCACGTAGATGTTGAACAACTCGCCGACGAACGACGCGATGAGTTTGTTGGTCGTGACCGAGCCGAACCCGCCGACGGAATGGCCGCGCATCGAGAACGCGCCCTGGGGACGGAGATCAGGGTCTTCGCCATCGGACAACGCGAGCGCGTGTTTGATGCCGATGACGGTGTATTCGCGCGGCTGGTCGGCGAACATGTTTTTGACGATGGAAATGAAGTGGCCGCCGCGCACGTCACGCG
>JBEBGH010000052.1:0-21590 GCA_040081565.1 Pirellulaceae bacterium | reverse complement strand
TCCCACGACACCTTTGGTCAAACCAACTCACTTTTTCTCAAATCCCCCGTGAACGGTTACGGCGGTTCTTTAAGGAACGAAACGGGTCAAATTGCTGCTTCGGCGGGTCGCCAACGCTCAAAACTGCATCGATCATACTGCCCGACGCCATCAAAGAAGCGGATTCCATCTCGCATCGGAGTGTCGGATCGAATTAGCTTATCTGGACCTGTCCCTGTATTAGTCCTGTAAAGAGTCAATCAGCCCTGCATCCAATTGTCGTTTGCCGAGGGTCAAGTAGTGGAAGCAACGGCTCTACGGCTCTACGGCCGCAACAATTTCCGCATCAGATCGAGGGCTGCCGACTTTCAATTCATATGACTTAGGCAAGTTGAAGTTGCTTCACAATTATCGCAGCTGAAAATGCTTTGGCAATCAAATAAGTTTCAAATTGCGAATCGACTCCCATCGCGATAAACAATCCGCAAAGTCGTCGGCGTCGGACAAATCATTCAACGAATCTTTGAAGCTAGTCCACTCCGAAAAATGGACATGTTTAGCAAGAAGAATATTTTCAGCATGTTCAACAGCAACAGTAATGTCACTGTAAATTGAGGATTGCATGAGCCTGCGAGGCGGCTTTGCAAATTTTTCGCAAATCATCTGCATCCTTAAAAGGTAAATTTGCAAATGCTCTACGAGCCAATCCCATTGTGAGTTCAGGTCAGCAATGGATGCCATCTCTAAACCGATATTTGTTCTTGAATTTTTGAGGTGTTCGGAGTAATCGCTATGGCTCATCATAATCTCGTTGATCATTCAAACTGTTCTTTTAACGCGTTTGTGTCCGCCAAACTTGGACGGTTATTCGGGAAATTTGTTGAGGGCAGGACAATGATCTCGCCATCCAGTTTTCCGATCGTGCCAACGCTTGCTCCTTCGGGCAGGACTCCACCGAGTTGACGATTTATCAACTCTTGGTGTGAAAGTCCTTGATGACTACGCGCAATAACTCTTCCATCTTTGACGACTATTAATTCATACGAATCTTCCCTGAGTTTTGTTGCGATCCTCCGGGTTTTGTCGGTCGATTTTAGGAGGTTTCCTACAACCGACGGCAGCCTATGGATCGCGGCGATGGCTCCCGCAAAATCATACGTGTTGGCTACGACCTTACCAGTGTTGCCGTCCCCGACGAACGATTTGATAACTGTTGAACCGCCTGTTTCAACTTGTTCGTCCGAAATAATGGAACGAACAGCGGCTTGGCTTTGGTCTACTTCATAAGCGATAACAAGTCCGCCTACGATGACGGAGCTTGCATTAACAGTCCCTGAAACTGGGAAAGTCACCGCTGCACCAGCGGTTACTCCCACTACTCTACCGGTTTTGCCTCCGTAATACAGAACATTGTCCAGTGAATCGACCCTAGGAGCTTGATCACCGAACATCCCGAGGTAGGTGCCGAAATAATAGGAGTACGAACCTTCGTATGATTTCATTTCGGCGATTTGCTGTCGAATTCGCTTTCGTCTATAGTCTTCGATTTCGCGTTCGAGAGTTTCGTATTGTTTTTTGGCGATGTCTTCAGCAGTAGTCTCAAAGGCGCTCTTCTTTTCAAGCAGTGGTGGAACGATGATGTCTAACCCGTCCGAATCGACAAAGCGTGTAACGGAGTTAATCACGTAACGTGAAAGATTTGCGTCGCCTGCGGCAAACCCGATCGGATCCTCACTAATCCATTTCCCTGATTGGGGATCGTACCAGCGGTTCCAGTGGTTGGAGAGTTGCGTGATTTCGTCGAAGTATTTTCCTGTGTAGGCGAAAACCATGTCGACGGCGGCGTTGGTTTCACTCGTCAACCGGCCGAAGGAATCGTAGACTCGGTGGTTGGTGATTGAATAAGTCGTACCATTGAAGTCAACCAAGTCGCGAATCGTGCCGAGGTGGTCACCCAGCGCCCAAAGTGTATTCCCCGCCGACGATGGATTCGTGATTTGTTCGTCCGCGAACAATTGATCGACCATTTGACCCCACAAGAAACGGTTCGAAACATCCGCTGTCGTTCCGCCATCAAATGCCAACGTCGGATTGATCCCGTCGTAGCCCACCAGAAACGTGTTGGTCACTCCCCCGGCCCCCGGTCCGTTGGAATCGTATGACCGTTTGACCAGCCGATTGAAGACGTCGTAGTTGTAATCGACCGTCTTCAGCACCGTATTGGCCGAGTTCTTGAACGTGACCTTCGTCAGGCGATTCCGGTGGTCCCAAGTGTACTCTTCATAGCTCGAATCACTGACTTTGGTTCGCCGGGTCCGATTTCCTTCCTTGTCGTACAGGTAAGTGTACGTCCCGTCTCCGGTCGTCTGGTTATTTGTCCCTTGCGTGTAACCGTTCATGTTCCGATTCCCGTTGTTGTCAAACGAGAAGTTCTCAGCCGGTCGTGGGGCCGTATGGTTAGCGGTCAGCAATTGACTACGACTATCATAGTTGTAGTTGCTGCCACCATCCAGGAATGAAGTGATGGACGTGATTCGATTGAGCGCGTCGAAGGAATACTGGTACCGTGCCAGCAATGTGGGAGTTCCCCCGGAACTGATATTGCGGTGGGCGATTTCACTCAGTCGATTAGCATCATCGTAGGTGTAGGCGGTCCGCATTGCCGGATTGGTTCCGGCCAAATTCTCAAACCGATTGATGGTCAGGAATTGTCCCAGCGCGTTATATGTCAAATTGACGCGCTTGTCGGCGACCGCGTGTGACCCGGCTCCACCTTGAGCCGTCTGATCGACTCGGGTCAGTCGATTAAGCGCATCAAAGTAATAGCTGTTGACGAAGTCCTTGGTAGTCGACGCGATGTCCACGAGGCTGGCCTTGAGCGAGGTTCGGTTACCAACCGAGTCAAATAGTCGTTCGAGTTTGATTTGCGGTGTCAGACCAATGTTCGAAAAGCTTTGGGTCTCACTGGAAACTCGGTCAAGGTTATCAAACGTGAAAGCATAAGTGCCGGAGGGATCCGTGGCTCCAAACATTCGGCTGGCGGCGTCGTAGTCAAAATGCAAGGCGCGCTCTTCGACGCTCGGGCCACCCGATCTTACGGCTCCGTTTATCTGTGAAACATTCGTTCCAGCCAGAATTCCGCCGAATGTAATCGTGTAGGTCCGGACACCGGTACCATTAGTGAGGGTGACCGTAACGTTGTCGATGGCTGCGAGCCCCTCAAGTGCAGTTTTGACGGTTGCCGCAGAGGCCGTGTAAGAGATCGGAGCGGTTGTTTCACCTTCGAAAGTCAGCCGGAAGGTCCCGTTTTGGATATTCCAGATTTCAATTTTTTGGACCTCGTTAGTCCCAGAACTTCCCTGGGTCAACGTCGTCGAAATAGCCTCGGCGGTCGTCGCGGAATACCAGACCTCGTCGGTCATTCGGTCCAAAAGGTCGGGGCTGTAAGTGATGATGCGTCGATTGCGGTCGGTCGAGCGGACGATATTGCCAACGGCGTCATATTCAAAGGCCTGGGTGTTCCCCTGAGAATTCGTTTCCAAAGATGTGCGACCCAGACGATCGTAGCCCCAGCGGGTGGCATTTCCATTCGGGTCGGTCAGAGACACCAACTCGTGTGCGTCGTTGTAGGAATAGGTTGTTTGTTTGCCGAGCGGGTCCATTTCCGATTGCAAACGCGAATAAATATCGAAGCCATAGGTTGAAATCGGTGTGCCCTGTCCTCCGAAACCGTCTGGGTCAGGAGAGGTGACGGACGTCAGACGGTTGAGCGTGTCGTAGCCATAAGCATACTCGGAGGTTAGCGGTCCGATCCCGTCAGGATCGGGCATGATCATCGCAACATGCCGCCCGGCATTGTCGTAACCATGGGTGGTGACATGATTCATTGGATCTGTAGATGAGTACAACAGGGTGTCATCATCATACTCGTACTGCCAAACTGGTGAGCCGGTCCCAGGATTCGCTTCCGTGATGGTCTCTATTCGATTGAGCCCATCGTAAAGGTAGCTCGTCACTCGGCCCAGCGCATCCGTTCGATTCATCAGATTACCAACGTCGTCAAAATCGTAAGTGTATACGGGACTGGAATACTGCAAGCCGGCTCCGTCAGGGTCGGGCAGCGTCAGCGTTTGCAACTGGTCGAGATTGTCGTATTGATAGACTGTCGATCGACCCAGGGGCTCATTAACTTGCTTCAGCGTCCCGGAATCGTAATAGTCGTAAGTCGTAAAAATGCTCGCGTTCGGCGTTGTCGTTTTCTTGAGCCAATGACGGTTGTTGTATTCGAATTTGGTTTGTCGATTGAGCGGATCAGTTACTTGAGTGCGACGTCCCAGTGCATCGTGCAGGTACGAGTAGACTGGCGAAATCGCCGGACCGGTTGAATCAGGGTCTGGAAGCGTTACGTTTTCGAGCCATCCGTTAGCTGTGTAACCGTAGGATGTTACACGCCCCAAGGGGTCGGCAACCGATATCATTCGCGAGGCGTTGTCATACCCGTATAAAGTTGTCGGTCCAATTTTTGGTCCCGCGCCATCAACATCGTGGTCCTCAATCTTGGTAAGCCGGCTGCGGGAATCATAGTCGTACTTGATGAGACGGCCTGATGAATCGGACGACGTCAATTCACGTCCCAACAAATCGTAGTTGGTTGAATAGGATTCGCCTGCGGTGGGCCCTGTAATCAGTTCCAATTGTCCGTTGTCGTTATAGGCGAAGGTTTGGCTAACTCCGGTTTTGAATTCGGGGCGAACCAAGGAAATTACATTGCCAGTCCCGTCGTAAAGATAGGTCGTCGATGGACGGCTCCGCGGACCCGCACCGTCAGGGTCCATCTGTCGAACTTCCTGAACCCATTTTCGGATATTGTAGAAATATTCCGTAAAATTCTGGTTGGGGTCCGTAACTTTAGAAATCTGGCTGTTGCGATTGTACTTGTACGTGTAGGTTGCATTCGTGCTGTTCAGCGTAACAAAACGCAGCCGATCCAAGTTGTCGTAAATCGTCGTCGTAACTCGCCCAAGCTCGTCCGTTGTGGACAAGAGATTGTCGTTGTTGTCATAAGTGAACTGTTGTGTTGTATTGGCAGTTCCGTTGTTGTTCCCATTGACAAAAATACTCTTCTTGAGTCGCGAGTAGAATGTTGTTTCGTATTCGTGGTTGGTGACGATGGGAAGTAATGGCAGCGTAGGACCGTCAGGGTCCGGCGACGTCACCGAAAGCAGGCGTCCATGTCGGTTGGCAGGGACGGGATCGGTTTGGTCATAGGTGTAGGTCCAAACGTTGTTTGCAGCATCTTTGCTGGTCAACATGTTGCCCACCGAGTCATAGGTAAATGTGTCAACTTGACTTAGTTCGTTACTTGCCGTCAAAACAAGGTGCAAAGTTGAGTGGTACGTGTAAGCTCGCGAAGTTCCGTCTGGATTGACGACTTTGAGCAGGTCACCCAGTCCGTTATATCCCAACTTGGTAACTGGCCGAGTTTTCAGTCCGGCACCATCAGGGTCCGCTTCAGTCACGCGGTACAATTCGTTCTTGGGGCTGTATTCCCAGTTGGAAATGGCACTCCTGGCATCGGTAAATCGAATTACATTCCCAAAACGATCCGTTTCGAACGAGAATGTCTTCCCACGCTCATCGATGAAGCGCGCGTTCTTTTGGCTGACGAGGAAGACGTTGTTTGCAGCTCCTGTTTTGTAGCCTTCCTTTCTGCCCGGGAATAACTGCCACGTGGTCGCATCAGCACGGGTCACTTTTTTGAGGAGTAATAGATCGTCATATTCGTAGGTTTCAACATTGTTTTGGGGATCTTCCAGGCTAGTCAGCATGTCATTGGTGCCGTACCCACAGAATGTGATCGAGATCGGATCTGGATCCTCGGAAGTTGCGACGTTGTTGGGATCAACCCATGTACACACCGTCGGCAAGGCATATGTTGAGCCATAGGTAAATGTTGCCGCACGTCCATACTGGTCAGTAAACGAAATCAGCTTGCCTTCGGATTGCGCGCCAGCAGTCGTACCATAGACCAACGCTGCGTCGCGGTTAAATTCGTCCGTGATGCTGGTAAGCTTGGTTCCGGTGTATCCATAGGTAAACGAATTCGCAATATTGTTTACGTGTTTGGTGGAGTGCAAAAAACCACTCGCGTTGTAACGGCGGAGATTTCCCCACTTGTCCGTCAATACAAACGTATTCGTTGGAGTGGTCGAAAGCGTTGAAAAGGTCAAATCCCCTTCGGCAATGTTGTACGATGAGCCGTTCCATTCAAACCAGCGAGTGCTGCCATCGGATGCGACTAGCAATGCACCGTTGGCCTGTGGGAAAAGTCGATCATAGCCATCGAGCCACCAACCTTTCCCGAAATCGCTGGTTGCTCGATTAACGACTGCCTGTTTGCCGGAATAGGTTGCTGTTGTTGGTTGGGCGCCATTTGAAAAATTGGCTGTCAAAATAATGGACCAATCGTACATGCCAGTGGCGACTCCGCTGGCACTGGCGTGCATTGCGAATCGTAAAGCAGAACCTGCGGCCAACGATCCAACAGCCGAACTATAGGTCACGGGTGCTTGGGTCTGGCCACCAAATGTCAACTGCGCAACAATTGAGGTCAGCGTCGATCCAACGGGTGCACCGTTGTAAATTGTTTCCAGTGGGACGAGGATTTGCGGAAGCACCGTGTCGGCCCGATACACCAAACTGTTGATGCTCGAAAACTGCATGTAGACCGGAAGTCCACCAGTATGAAGAACGTTGTTGGATCCCCGCTCTTCGGAATTGAGTCTGTCACTAAAGGTGCGTCCCACGGCGATGCTTACTTTGGCTACTTCGCTATTGCCAACGCCATCCGTCACGCGGTACGTAAAAGAGTCAATTCCAACGAAGTTGGTATTTGGGGTGTAGGTGAAAGAGCCATCCCCATTCAGTAGTGCATTTCCGTTCGCTCCATTTGTGATTCGCGTGGCCGTCAAATTACTTCCTTCGGCATCGAAATCGTTCGTGATCACGCCAGTTCCGAAAGGCACCGTCAGAACCGAGTTTTTTCCTGTCGTATAAAATGGGTCAGGATTCGCTAGCGGTAACCCATTCAACACTTGGCGGGACTCAAGCAATTCGTAGTGTTGTATTTTTTGGTCGAGCGATCATCTTTTTTGAATTCGAAGCCGTTGATTTCGTCGCTTCAGTTGTTCCGATAATCGCTCGTTTTTTTTCGCCATCTTTTCTGCTTCCTATTATTGCGACCGCTCAATTCGTAATGGTCACCAAGTACATTTGAATTGGAACCCTACAATTTTGAATGTCAATAATTTTTTTTAGGAAATCAAGAAAAAAAACAAGGCGACAGTCACGAGCAGTTTGAAACGGTGCGCCGGCGTTGGATCGCGATTCACGTTTTGACTCGCTTGTGATGAGCCTGGCGGACTTGTTCTATTCTTCTTCCAGCAGCGCTGTGACGAGGGCGTCCAAGCGATCGAGGCTTTCGGCTCCGACGGTTACCATCCGGACCTTCCCGTTGCGATCAATAAACAGCGTGGTGGGATAGCCACGAAACTCGGGAACCATTTTCTTGGTTTCCTCATCCCCCAACGCGCAGGGATAATTGATTTTATTCTTCCGCGCAAAAATAGTCACCAATTTTGCGGCCTCGGCCGGATCGTCCTCACGTTCATACGCGAGTCCGATGATTTCCAGGTCAGAAGAGTACTTTTCCTTGAGCGCCACAAAAGCGGGAATCTCGGCGCGACAAGGCGGGCACCAGGTTCCCCAGAAGTCAACGATCACGATCTTGCCGCGCAGCCCGCTGAGCGAAATCGGCTGGTCAGCCAGATCGTTCTGATCAAAATTGAATGGAAACGATTTGAACGCGGCAACTTCCTTTCGAGCTTGAGTCAGATGTCGCTCGCGAATCGCCTTCCGGACATCGCCGATCCAGTTCTTGAACTCGTCGGTTTTCGTCAGTTGCGAAAGGCCTTTGTCGGACTCCAGATCATCGAGATTATCGAAGCCAAATCCGAGCAGATCCTTGACCGACTTGAGGGCCTCACTCGCGTTGCCTTGGGCGGCCAGCGATCGGGCTTCGTTCAATAGACCATCGCGGACTTCGTCACGAACCGTCGCCGGCAATTCTTTGCCGGCCAGCAGTTTTCTCGCCAACTGTCCCCCCTCGACCAAGGCCGGGATGGGCTTCTTCGAATTGCGTTTGAGCTGTTCGGTCCCTTGTTTTTGCAGGAGCTGCGAGAGTGCGTAACCAGCCCGCAGGTTCCCTGTGGACTCGTAAAGGTCGCGGACGAGATCGGTTGCTTTTTTCGTTTTGCCATCAGCAACCAATTTATCGGCCTTGGCCAATTCGGTTTTGACGTTTTCGTCGTCCGGAGATGCAGACTCGGAATCTTGTGCGAATGCCGGAACCAGCGGGAGAGGACTTGTCAGTAACAGAATCAGCAAGGCTGCGAATAGGCTTCTTCCGAATGTCATCAAAGCACCAGTAGTTGTTGGAGTTCGTCAACGCTGAAATCGCTGCTCTGCCGAACGAGTGGCGATTTCCTTAGAAGGGAACATCGCCGTCCTCGAAAGTATTTTCTGAAGCTTCGTCGAGGGCCCGATTCGGGTCGGCGGCAGGTGGTGATTTCTTGCCGGCGCCTTTTTTGCTAAATCGCATCCCCTCTGCACTGAGGAAGAACTTAACCTCGCTGTTTGGGTCTTTCTGCCATTTGCGACCGCTCAGGCGATAGGTGACGTCGATTTCGTCACCTACCTGCAGTTCGTCGACCTTGTCGCAACCGTCTTGAACAAAGTCGATGGGGATATAGTTCACGAAGCGACCGGTGTCTTGCTCCAGCACCACCAGGCGTTTACGAAAGCCCTTTGCCCCAAACGTTTTGGTTTCTTCGATCAAGTGTACAACGCCGCTAACGATGGAATCGCTCATCCGAGTCTCTCTGAAAACAAAGTTCTAATTCAAAAGGAGGGAAAATGTCTTTTTTGGACCCTTCATGATAACAAAATAGTAGCGGAGGGGCGCAAGCCGCCCGGTTTCTCGAAGACTTCGGCAAATCCACCGGACGGCTTGCGCCGTACCGCTCCCAACTGAAGAATCTCAGAGTCTCCTCGGCCAATCCACTGGACGGCTTGCCCCGTATCGCTTCGGTCACTTGTTTTCCAATTATTAAAAGCTGAGGGGCGCAAGCCGCCCGGTTTCTCGGAGAAAAAATCCACCGGAGGGCTTGCGCCCTACCGCTAACATTTTAAAATCCTTACGCACCCATTGAAAGCGGAACGGCGCGAGCGCCGTACTGCTTCAAATCGAACGTGTCGCTTCAAGGACTTCGCGCGTCGCGCTTTAGGCCTGATCGAGTCGCAGGCGTCGAGAGAGGATCGTCGGGCCAATGATGCTTGGGATATCGGCGCAAAAGATCCTTGCGGACGGTCGGGTAGGTGTTTTGCCAGAAGCTGGCGAGATCGGATGTCAGTTGTTGCGGTCGATAATTGGGGCCGAGCAACTCCAACAAGCAAACCACGCGCCCACCTGCCAACCGCGGCGTTTCCGCGAGCCCGAACAATTCCTGCAAGCGCACCGACAATTTTGGGGGACGCCCCGTCTCGTAAACAACCTGCACCCGATTGCCGCTGGGTGCGGTCCACTCGGCTGGGGCCAACTCGTTGAGCTTTCGCTGTTGCTCGTAGTTGAGCAGGCCTCCAAGAAAATCTGACCACGGCGCTCGCTTGACCTCGTCCAACGAACGCCGGCCATGGCACAACTGCCGCGCGACGTCTTGCAGTTGCGAGGCGGTTACTTCCGGCCAGTTGTCTTCAGGAAATGCTTGGCGGACAAAGGCCACGCGTGCCAGAAAATTTCCAACGGTGGGGTCGTCGGCGGGAAAGACCTGTTCCCAATTCGCGAGAACTTGTTCGTGCAAGAGTGCGGCGACGTGTTCTTGATCGGACGCCGCCACAGAGACTTCGCTCAACACCAGGTCCCGCCAGTATTTTCTCCGGCGAGCTTGGATTGATTTTTGTGTGGGGTGAAAAAAGTATTCGGTCTGTTCGGTGATCAAATCCGGAGGCAGCCATTCGAACTCGATCGCGGAGGCCAAGCGAACTTCGGCATCCCGATCGCGCTGTTCGACATCAATGCACACAAACGACTCGGCGTCTTTTACGGATGACGTTGCCGCCAGCTTTACACCCATGCCCCCCACCATCACCCCGCGGTCCGAGCCCAATTGCCGCCGTCGCGCGAGACGGTCGAGGTAGGCCTCGCCAATGGCCCGACGTAGCCGCGTATCGGAATCTTCGCCGGGAGTTGCTTCAGTAGCGACCTCGTCTGCCACTGAATCGGTCCCCAAATCTTGGTCGTCGACAGCTCGACCGGAGAGGGATTGCAATAAATAGGAAGCGGTTCGAGCCAAGTGTTCAACGGCTCCGCGATTGAGATCCGGATCAGAACCGCCGCGCAATACATCCTCCAGGCGATTCACTCGATCGACCAAGTCCGAATCGCTGCGTGTCACCGACCGGTCGGACGGTCGTCGTTGGGCCGGCGCGGCAAAGCGGCTCGTGCGAAACGGGTCGCGCTCACTTAGCAGGGCCGCCGCAATTGCCCCTTGTTCGGCGACGTCCCGACGCGCCGCGGCAATCAATAACTTGGCCAACCTCGGAGTCACTGGCAACCGCAACAATCGACGTCCTTCGTCGGTTACTTTTCCACCCGCAAGAGCACCCAGCCCTTCCAACATTCCACGCGCGGTATCGAGTGATTCCGTTTTCGGCGGCGTGAGCCAGGGAAACTCGGCAAAGTCCGTCTCGCCCATGCCCGCCAATTGCAGGATTGCTCCTGATAGATCGCCACGCAAGATCTCGGGTGTATCAAAAGCGGACCGAGAGCGGTTCATCGTCTCGGGCCACAGACGAAAACAAACGCCGGGTGCCTGTCGTCCAGCGCGCCCAGCTCGTTGATCGGCTGAGGCCATGCTGTTGGACTCTAAAACAAGTCGCGATAAACCAACCGCCGGGTCGTAGCGCATCGTGCGGACTTGTCCGCTGTCGATGACACCCGTAACGCCATCAATCGTGAGTGACGTTTCGGCAACGTTGGTGGCCAAAATAATTTTGCGCCGTGCGGAAGGCTCCAGCACACGGTCTTGGTCCCCCGAGGACATATCGCCGAAGAGTTGCCAGATTTGACAGCCGGATTTTGCGGCCAGACTTTCGATCGCCCGCTGAGTTCGTACAATTTCGCCTACACCTGGCAGAAACACCAGCAAATGTCCGGGGGTGGCCGTCAAAGCCTTGGGGAGAATCTCAGCGACTTGCGCGTCGATTTTGTCTTGGGTGTATTGCTTCGAGTATCGGACGGAAACTTCAAATAGTCGACCGGGGCTTTCGATAATGGTTGCCTGGTCGAGGTACTCGGCGATCGGCCCGCAGTCGATGGTTGCACTCATGACGATCAGCTTCAGATCGGGCCGCACGGTTTGTTGCAGGCGACGCAGCATGCCCAAGACGAGATCCATCTCCAGCGATCGTTCGTGGAACTCGTCGAGCACGATGGTTTCGAATTCTTCGAGGAAGGGATCACCCAAGAGTCGCCGCAACAGGACACCGGTCGTCATGGCGATGACTTGAGTGGACTTGGACCAACGACGTTCCATGCGAACCTGGTAGCCGATTTCGGTGCCCAACTCCGAGCGGTTAAGCACTGACACGCGAGCGGCGGCAGTGCGGGCGGCGAGTCGACGGGGCTGCGTGAGGATGATCTTGCCGCGCCGAGCGGGGTTTCGCAGTAAGGCCAACGGCACCAGTGTGGTCTTGCCGGCTCCAGGTGGTGCGCGCAAGATCACGGCCGGTTGCGAGCCAATAGTCTCCAGGAGTTGCGGAAGAACTTCGCGAACAGGCAGTTCTTCCGGCGTCGAAGTCATGCGTTTTTTCTCTGGCGGCGACGTTTGGTCGGAGGCCCCGGAAGTTATTTGTTCGCTGGAGCTGCTTGTCGCTGTTGTCCGAACAACCACTTGTGGAATTCGTCGCTGGAGTAAGTTGCGGTCCAGCTATCGTGCTCGACTTTGGCCATTTCAACGTAGTGTGGTTCGGTACCGGCAGCTTTCAGGGCTTTTACCATTGCGCGTGAGCGTTCGACCGAAACGGCTCGATCGGCATCTCCGTGAGCGATCCACAATGGAACGGTTTTCAATTTGGCGATAGCAGAATCAGCGTCATCTCCGCCTCCGCAAACGGGAGCCGCTGCTGCAAACAGCTCGGGCCAGCGCGTCGCCGCATCAAACGTTCCATAGCCGCCCATCGAAAGGCCGGTGACATAAATTCGCGAGGTGTCGATTGGCAGATCCTTGATCAACAAATCGATCAGTTCGCGGCACATGGCCATTGATTCGCTGGGCTTTTCGGGTGTCGTGTGGCGATCACCGCTCCAATCCACCTCGACCCATTTTTTTCCACTGGGACATTGGGGTGCGATGACGAAGGCCGGATAGGTGGCTTGGCGTTTTGCAAAGTCCTTCATGCCATGAACAAGTTGAGCTTCATTGTTATTGCCGCGTTCGCCCGCTCCGTGGAGGAAAAGCACCAAGGGATATTTCTGGCCCTCTTCGATTTTCGCCGGGGTCAATTTGCGATAGAGCAACTCACCACCACTTGGTGAGCGAAACGTTTCCTTGGAAAACAACTCCTGCCACTTCGCATCCTGTCCCGCTGCAAAACCGCGCCCGCACAGAAATGCCAGCAGGCTAAGAAGAAATGTCACTAGTGGCTTTTTGCTCATCATGATTCTCACGAGTCAACAGAAGGAAACTAATTTGGGCTCGTCCCCATTGGAACCGCGGTCGCGCGCGATGTCAAGAAAACGAAAGAGTTTTCGGACACTGGCAAGGATCAGAATGGCTAATCCTTAGAAAGGGTCATCTCATACTCGCCACACTCGACAACGTCCCCCTGTTGGACGTACGGAAATAGCCGACTTGATTCGAGTAGCCGGCACTGAAATGTGGTCGAGTATTCGAAGGTGCGAACGCCGATGACTTCAGCGGATAAGGCCTCAAGGATACTGGTACCAATTTCAATCGTCACAGGGCAAGTTTTCTTCTCAGCCATTGACTTGATTGATTCGCGGCGCTGTTTGATTCGTGCGAGCGATTTTAGTTGCGAATCGCGAGCCGATTTAACCTTAGCAGCCAATTTCTGTTGGGACGTTTCTTGGGTATTCGTTTCGGATTCGGCAAATCCTAGGGGATCGACCCAAAAGTAGGGAATGTCCAGCACGAGGCGTTGCATGTTGCTTTGGTCAATGGGTTCGCCTGGATTCGGGAACCAAAGGGATTCGTCCTGCTCCGAATAGGCCATGATCGGACGTTGTTCGAATAGCTTGTCGGCAAGCTTGAAGATGTCAATTTCCCGGTTCCGTTTTGGGTTCGCACCAATCGAATCGTTGGTTCCGAGACCTACCCAACAGTTTGCTTCTTTGGCTCTTTTTTGACTCTCTTTTTCGGCAGTTGAATATGCATCGTCTTCGACTGATGTAATCGGGCCCTTTCCAAGTATGAAAAAGATTTGGTTCCCTTCTGAATCGGAGGCAATCCAGGTTGCTGGCTTCGGCGTTGCCGTGTCATCCGAAACAACATCTTTGTCGGTATACAATTCAACATCTTGATAACGCCCATCCAGATTTTGCGCTCGCAAGGCCGCCTTGATCGTCGGGGCATCCAGTATCCGTTCCGCGTCGTACCACAAAAAGATGTCCAAATCGTTTTCGAAATGCCGCGTATTCCAGGTAACGCAATTTGCTTGACGCAATTGCGTCATGATATTCGAATCGAGTGCCCGTCGGATTTCTGGAATTTCGAGAAGTTCACCGAGATCACGGCCCTGATTTAGGGATTCTTTCACGGACAGCAGGAAGGCCTCCGGTTCTTCGTTAAGATTTTTCAGGACTTTCAATTTGCTGTTCAAGTAATCGTTCTTGTCGACGTTTTGCCAGGCTATCGCCCTTTGGTGCGCGTCAACTTGACTTGCAGCACGAGCTCGCATTAAATCGATTTGGTTTGTATCGCGCGAGAATTGTCGAGACCGGGGAATTGGCCCGAGGATCTTGAGCACTCTCTCGTATTCGCCATTGTCCATCAGGTCGCTGGCCGTTTCGATGCGGATGGTGTTGAAGTCACTTGAATCGAAATCTTCTGACGGCAGCAGTTCCTGAAGAATGTGTAACTTTCGGAGCTTTTTCATTTTGCCAACAAGCGGGTAACGAAACCTCGCTTTGGACTGCAACATCTCGATTCGTTCTCGTGAGGGCGACTCGGCAACAATATCGACGATCGCATCAATATGACTCCAATGAATCTGGTTTTCGTCCAAGCCTTGAATTGCCGACCAGAGGATATTCAAAGCCGAATTGCTATCGCCATTTAGCAGGGCTTCGGCGGCGCGCAGGTACGATTTCTGCAACACGTCAATTTCGATACCCTTCGGTTCATGATTGAGCAGCAGCTTAATCGAATCCATGTTTTTGTTTTCCAAAGCCCATGTGGCAATCGGCTGAAAGTCACTGGGTTCATCGCACGATTCGATCGCCTCCGCAATCCGACCTGCGTGAGTCAAGCTACTGGTCAAAAAGTTTCGCAGCGCTTTCACGTCGTCGGCATATTGTGGATCGGCAATTTGATTCTTGGTGAATTTAGCCAAGGTAGTTCGAAGTAGTTCAATGGTTTCGCCGCCGTCGTGCTCTGCCAACATTGTTTTGATGAACAACGCATCCAAGTTGTCGGGGTTGTTCATTAGGAAACCGTCCAGCCAATCTAGTAAACTTGTATCGACGTCATGAAAGCCTTCGTCGTCGTAGTACATTTGTTTGATGATCTTCAAGATCGAGGCGTCGTCGATGGATTCCCTGGTTAAGTCCTCCAATTTTTCGAAATAGGGACTTAGAGAAAGGAGTCTGTTCCGAACATTGTCTCGATGCTCGTCGGACAATTTCTCATCAGCCAGAATCTCGCGATAGACGCTGGCGGCCTGTTCGAATTCGGCTCGGCCCAGATGACCAACGGCCAAAGTGAGCTTCGCGAGATACGGATAATTCGGATCGCGTTTCAATTTCTCGTTTTGGCTGATTGTCTTTTGAAACGCTTCGTGGACTTCGGGTGAACTCGCCTGGAGACCGTCACCCACAAATTTCAGGCACGAGTCGATGTCGCGCATGGTCTTGGCAAATATCAATTCGATTTCAGCCAAATCGACGTCGTCAGCGTCGCAAAAGTTCAAAAGTCGGTAGGAAAAAGCTGGATCGAGATCGTTAAGTGCCAAGGCGGTTTCAAAAGCCCTGGGCCGGTCATTTTTGTTCAGCAGAATGCCAAGTTTAACTTCAAGATTGTCCTTGCTTGGGCCGACCAGGTCGATACACAAGTCAATATTTTTCAGAGCCGAGTCAAAGTCGCCGAGTTCTTGATAGGCAATAGCCTTGCCGAAGCATGCGCCGGGAAACTGTCGCCCAGCCAATGCAGCATCAAAAAGATCGATGGCCCTTTCGTAACAACCTAATCCGTTGTAGTAATATCCCCCCAAATTGTTGAAGTAGGGGTCCCAGACTCCTTTAGAACCGAGCAACGCGAAACGGTCCAAGTTTTCAAGGGTCAGTTTCGGCGCCGCATTATCGGTGGTCTGTTGATCAATTGACCTCAATAGATCGAAGCGTCGTTTCGATACGTCCGGATAGCGGTCCGATATGCTCAGCGCGGCCAACTCTGATTCGGTATAGCCAAGATCAATTCGCTCGTAGTCGTAGATCAAGAATCCTTTTCTTGTATTTTGGACACACCATAAGATTACGTCGAACGAGTCATGCTCCTCGTCTTGACCTTCAACACATATCTGAAATTGTCCACGGTCGAGAGGGATGATGCGAACAAGCTTCATTTTTTCCATATAGGACTCAAAGTCCAAGTAGCCGGACGAGTAGAGTTGGACCAAGCTCTTGGAGTATTTGCCGCCGAGTAATTGAGCGGTCTCTTGGACGCGTGCTTGGAATCGCTCACGGTCGCATAACAACTCGAACTGAGCTGGGTTGTCCGCCGATTTCGCGACTTGCGTCAAAAAGCCTTCCACTCGTATTTCCAGGGATGACTTTGGCGACTCTTGGCTTGCATCGCTTAATGCCTTTTTATACGCGTTCTTCGTTATTCGATAACGCTCGCCTTGACGACGTTCAAACTCGGCTTTATCCGTGATCGGCAAATTGGACGAGAAAGCGGAGTTCGCGGCTTCATCACTTTGGAAGGCATACCAAAAAATGCCAACCATCACCCCCAGCACTAACAATAACGCCAAAAAAGCAAAACAGCCGATGCCAACTAACAGAAGGCGCGAGTTATTGATCGGAGGCGGCTGAAAATTTGCTGGGCCCAATGGGCTCGGACCGCTTTGACCTGTGGATTCTTCCAAGACAATGGCCGTAATTTCTTCGTTGTCGTTTGACATGGGGAAATGATGGTTGAAAAACGGGTTGAACTAGTCGGCGCTGGCTAATTATGGATATCGTTCAGGTTGCCTGCAAAGTGCATCGACTGCTTTTTTGAAAAATCCCATGCTGGTGAAGTGTACCTGGTTTGCGGGCTGGGAGTTGCGTTTCTGCAATTCACTCGACGATGGGTGAGTGTCAGTGTCGGATCAAATTGTCGGAAAATGCGGTGTGTTCGAGATTCTCAGCCTCTGATTGCAGCAATTGGGCCACAACTACTGGACCATGATGTTGAATGGCGCTGGCAATAAGATTATTCTTAAATGCACACGCTTGCTTCACTTGAGCTTGGCTGAAGAGTGAATGTCGAGATGGGTAGGCGCGTTTTCTTTCCCTGATCAACTTGAGTTGCTTATGCCAGCGCAACAGTACTACGGCTATCAACCCCCTCGCAAGAACTCCAATACTGCAATCTTTATCGGTATTGGCATCGTCGCATTTTTGTTTCTGTTGGCTGCGATCGGTGGCGCTGCCGCCTGGTATTTTTTGTTCAGAATGCCGACCGATCAAGTTGCTCTAGATAGTGACTTTAAGGATCAGCGAGACGAAGTCGAACAACCGAACGAGGATAGTGCCAAAAAGAAAGAAAGCAAAAAGGAAAATACCTACCCGAAGTCCAAGCCAATTCTCTCAACCGGCGACGTGCCCACGACTCCCAAAACGACACCCAAGAGTTCATCACCCAAAACGTCACCGGGCAATATCTTCAGTTCGAATAGTTCGAGCGCCGGTCAAGGGTCAAAATCATCAGGCAAAGGGTTGGCAGATTTGCCCGACGAATATCGACGTGGCGGAAAACTGAATGTCGATGATGGCAATTCGGCTCGCTACAACCTGGAACCGAATGTGGAATACGGGATAAATTTCTGGATCGACCTGCTGCCCAGAAACGGCACCAAATCATCCACCAAAGGCAGGACCGTATACAAGATCAGTCAGGACGACCCGTTGGCATTACTCAGCGCACATAAAGGCCGCCTGGAAATCGACCTGAAGCCACAAGGAGGTTCGTCGGGCACCGGTTTTGCAATTCACCCTGATGGAGTGATCATGACCTGTGCCCACGTTGTGGAGGGAGCAGACAGGGTTTTCGTAAAGATTAACAATCAAAATGTTCCAGCCACAGTAATTGCCTACGACGCCGCGAACGATCTGGCCTTATTAAAAGTGGCCCAGACGTTTTCCCAGATCATTCCGATGAGCGACAGTATCCCGGATTTGGGAACCTCTTGCCGCGCTATCGGATTTCCGATGGCGTCGGAGTTCGGAACGAACGTCAAAATGTCAACCGGGACCATCAATGGCGTCGATGAAGCATTTGGCGAACGCCGACTGTTGATCGATGCCACGGTAAACCCAGGGAACAGCGGCGGACCGGTGGTCGGTGAGGAAGGCCAGTTGTACGGCGTGGCCGCGGCGATTTTGACCGCAGAGAAAACACAGGATGTTTCGTTTTGCGTTCCGATCGATACGGTTCAGGAAATGTTGAGACGGTCCAGAGTTCCAGTCGATGTTTCCAAGGCCGGGCGGGGGATGGCTGACAGTCGTTCCGTTAAAACATTTAAAGACGCCGTGGATTGCACTTACTTGATTCTGGTCCCGGACGAGACAGATAAACTAAAAGCATCAGACCTCTACGTCTTGGAATTCAAATGTAAGTCCACGACGACTCAAGGAGAGGCCGCCCCACCTCCCGCTACTGAAACTTCTGGAAAAATGGTGGTCGATCGAATGGGCAAGGTCCTCTTCACGGAAGCATCCGCTTCGCTGCCTTTTTTTGTCGGCCGCGCGAGCACGATTGGCTTTGATCGTTACCCGATGATCGGCACCTCACGATGGCAAGCCATCGAAACCCAGGTTATTACGATGAGTGTTCCAAAAATCCGACAGGACTCGGGGTTCGACCCCTTGGGAAATATGTTTGCACCGCGATTCGGCGGTTTTTCAGGACCCAGTCCGCAATTTGGAGGCGGGACTGTCGACAACGAAACCGTTGCCATGATCGCAGCAAAAGTTCACCAATACAAAGCCAACAAAACCGCTGGCAGCTTTGAAAAAGTTCTGGACCTTGTTTGCATTGATCAAGAATTGCAACCGAAGCTGATGGTGAGGTGCCAAGGCAGCGTGGCGTTCGATAAAACCACAGGATTCGCCAAAAAATCCAGCATGACCGGTGAGTATCAAAGCATGCTGGGACAAAGTCAAAAAGCTGGCCAGATTACGGTCAATTATGGATACATGACTCCGCAGGAAGTCGCGGTTGCTGAAGCGGAGGAGAAGGAACGTGCACGTAAGGCCCAAGAGGCTGAGTTGGCTGCCCAACAGGAACAGAAGCGCCGGATGGAAAAAGAGGCCGAGGAAAAACGACAACGCATCGAGGCCGCAGTGCGTATGAAAGACCAAAACGTAAAGAATTCGTTGGACCAGTTCGACCCCGACAAATAGTTTTCATTTCCTTTTATTCCAAAATAATTCGAATCACCGCAATGTTTACTTTCCGAAAGAATCCTGGTGCCATCATCCTGATTGCCTGGTTGCTCGCGACGAGTGGGTCGTCGGCTTTCGCCCAGAAGTCGCCCACAGTGATCCAGCGGGAACGCAATCCATTCCCCGGCGGCAAATGGGCCATCTCCAATCGAGGTGACATCCTCATCAGTTCTAACAAAGACGGAACTCTTCCACACCTTTGGACAGCCAACAAATATGTCACGAATAAATCCCTCGATTCACGAACGTTTGATTATCTCAAGTTTTCCGAACAATCGGATATTTTTCTAATCGCGCAATCCGAGCCCCTGCGAAAATTTCAGTCGGGAGACGTCGGTGAGTCGTTGGAAATCCGAGGCCAGAAATTACTAACCGATCCATTTAAAGAGAAATCAAAATCACCTTTCAACGACAAGAAGAAAGATACCTACGACATCACGTTATTACAGGCACAAGGCAAAAAGGGCTTTAAGCCATGGGCTACGCTGGAGGTTCCCAACGCAATGCAATGGCTGGCTGTTTCCGGTGATGGCCAACGAGTTGCTTTGTTTAACCCAGAAACGAGCACCATCGAAATCGCACAAATTCGCGAGGGCTTCAATACTTCCAACAAACGTTTTAAAGACATCCTTTATCCCACCCAATTGTTTGACATGCAGTTGACTGCCAAGGGTGGACAATTGCTGGTGGCTCAGGAATCCCGGGTTAGTCTGGTCGATACCGACAGCGGAATTATGTTGCAAGCGATGAAAATAGATCCGGCCTACAAAGAAGTCCATTTCAGTTATGGCGGCCGATACCTTGTGGCAAAAGACACCACGGCAAAACAAGCGATTGTGATTGAGCTAAAGTCCGGGCGCGATCTGCGTTTTGATATCGACCCTGCCGATAAAGTCTCGATAACGCCTGATGGTCAATGGCTGGCACAAATCACAAAATCGGAAATCAAGTTCACAAAACTGTCCAATCGATCCGAGTCATATTCGGAATTGTTGCACGACGACTGCAATACCAATTGCTTCATGGCGTTTGCTTCCTTGGCTGGGCGAATGATCGTTTGGTCTGACGAACCTCAACGACTCTACGTCGTCGTTTATCCGTTCGGTACCAAATAAGCAAGAAATGGCCACACCGGCCAAATTTATTTCTTCAGCAGGATCCGCAACTCTCCCGCGTTGTCATGTAATTGGGCGGGAGATTCGTTGATGCGAAAAACTAAAGTGCCCGAGGCGTTGGTTGTGAATGACTGGCCGAGGCCCACTGGTATTGGATCGGACAGCGTTTGGTCGTCCTGGAGTACCGCAGCCATCAACATCCCCAATCGATTGCCGCGATAGTAGCGGAGAGTAATGCCGCCCGCGTCACAAGGGATTCTCGTTCGCTCGCCTGCAGCGCCTGCCGCGGGTGATGATGCGTTTTTGTTCTTGCCGCCACTCTCAGATTCTTCCGTGGAAGAGCTGCTATCCCGCTCGAACAAAGTGTTTTGAAGTTCGTCGGGCAAGTGAAAGTCCTGATCTCGCAGTGGGCGCGTGGGGTCTACCTGCATCACTGTAAACTCGCCCGTTGCGGAAATTGAAAAGACGTCGCCATCTTTCACCAGGCGACCGATCGATTGCCAACTGCGATCGCAACTAAGAGATATCTCGGTTCCATTCGCCGCCTCTCGAACTTGCGCCGCCGTCAACGAAGTACGATCGGATGTCGTACCGTAAGTCAGTTCCGTCACAAACAATCGCCAGTCCCGTTCCAGCTCATCCCATTCGGTTTTCGAAAACCAGGACTTGAATTTTGCGCTGAAGGCCGTTGACGTGTTTTCGGCGTGCTTAGTCAGTCGGCGAAACTCGTCGGCCGCCGTTGGGTGCCGGCTCAAGAACTCGCAAGCGGCCCACGACCAGGCATAACTGCCAACGTCCTTGAAATTGATTGCGCCAAAGTCGAAGACTTGGTCGAGGCGAACACCGTGATTCCGCTGGAGAGCCTCGTTGATGAATCGCGGGCGACCCCAATAGTCGCATTGCCGATTGCTGGTGAGACGAGCGTTGATCTCAAGGGCTTGGTTCTGCCAGCGGTGCAAGCCGATCTTCTCGGCCATTCCCTCGCTATACCAGGCTGGGCCTGAGCCGCTGAGGAACCATTGCATAAACGCGTGAGTTCCCTCGTGGAGAATCAGGTGCCGCGTGTAATAGTTGCCCGGCTGTTCGTAGACCCAGAAATGAAAGCCGCGATTGAAGCCCGTGGGAAAATCGGGCAAGTCGTCGGGCATCAGCCCTGCCTTCTGAAACTTTTCCCGATCGCGAATCAAAAAGGCCACGAGGCACCAAGGTTTGGACTTGGCCTCGCGCACATCCAGCAATCGGCACCATTGCGGAACCGCCGCATCGAATACCGTTGTCAATTCATCAATGTCGGCGCGCTCGGGGATGTCGGTATAGAGCAGCAAGTGCTTTCCGCGAAGCTGTCGGATACCGGCCGCCGAAACCTGTTCGGGGTCGATCTCGATCGGCGAACCCATGTTGCGATTGATCTTGGTCATCTCGCCGACATCGGGTTGGGCAATTAGAGCGACCGACAAACTGAGCCATTGAACGAGAAATAAACCACTGGCCAG
>JBEBGH010000051.1:0-21606 GCA_040081565.1 Pirellulaceae bacterium | reverse complement strand
GATGTTTCTCGAATGGCCGGTGCGGTGATCCTGTCGTTCGAGGTAACCGCTGTAAGAACCGCCGTAAACAATTTCAGGATTCAACGGGTCGGGAGCCAAGTGCCCGCTTTCCCCACCAGCCGAAGGTTCCCAATCATCTTCGCCAATCACTCCCCCCTTGCCGCGATGGCTGATTCGCAAGGTCGAGTTGTCTTGTTGCGCGCCGTAGATTCGGTAAGGAAAGTGATTGTCGGTGATGACGCGATAGAATTGAGCGGTCGGTTGATTCTGGTAAGTGGAAAAAGTTGCTCCGCCGTTAAATGAAACTTGAGCGCCACCGTCGTCCGCCACAACCATGCGGTTTGGGTCTTCGGGCGCGATCCACAAGTCATGATGGTCGCCGTGCGGCGTTCGAATGGATGAAAACTTCTCGCCGCCATCGCGCGAACGCCAGAATTCGACGTTGACGACGTAAACTTCGTTGATGTCTTTGGGGCCCGCGTACACTCGCGAGTAATACCAGGCACGTTGACGCAAGTTTCGGTCTTCGTTGATCTTCTTCCAGTTGGCACCGGCGTCATCGCTGCGGAACAGGCCGCCGTCTTCGGCTTCGACAATCGCCCAAACGCGATTCGAATCGACCGGTGATACGGCGACGCCAATGATACCGACGGTTCCTTGTGGCAGTCCGCCCGCGCGAGTGATCTCGTTCCACGTCGTTCCGCCATCAGTGCTCTTCCACAAGCCGGACCCCGGCCCGCCGCTCTCCAAGGAATAGGGTGTGCGCAGCACGCGCCACGTCGATGCGTAAAGGGTACTGGAGTTGTTCGGATCGATGATCAAATCGACTGCACCGACCTCGTTGTTAACAAACAGAACTTTTTCCCAAGTCTTCCCGCCGTCATTCGTGCGGAAGATTCCACGCTCGGGATTCGGGCCGTAGAGATGTCCCAAGGCTGCCACGAAGACGCGATTAGGGTCTTTCGGGTCGATGCGAATCCGCGCGATGTGTCGCGAGTCGTCGAGCCCGCATTTAGTCCAAGTCTTGCCGCCGTCGACTGATTTGTGCATTCCCTCGCCGCTGGAGACATTGCCGCGCACAGTTACTTCGCCGCCGCCGACGTAAATGACGTTATGATCCGAAGGTGCCACGGCAACCGCGCCGATCGAGCCGCCAAAAAATCCGTCGGAAATGTTTTTCCAAGTGGTGCCGCCATCTTCGGTTTTCCACACGCCGCCGCCACACGCACCCATGAAGTACACGTTGGGTTTACCGGCGATACCCTCGACAGCGCCCGAGCGGCCACCGCGAAAGGGTCCGATGGACCGATATTGAATGGCTTTCAAGAAGGCATCGTCCGGCCCACTTACCGCCTGTGCATTTGCAATACCTGCCGAAAGTACCAGCCCAACAACGAACACCCAAGTCAAAACGCTACGCATGAAATCTATTCCCGTCAGATAAGTTGCCGTGCGGCCTGATTCATAAACGATAGAACTTCAATTGTACTTGAAGCATGACGGCCTTTCAAAAATTGAATTGTGCGTAACGGGATCACAGACGAAACAGCCCCGAAAAAAGTCCTGAACAGCGTTTCAGCCGTTTAATAATGGGGTTGCTCCCTAACTTCAAACTTCAGGCATTAAATATTTTGGCCAAGCCGATCAAACCAGCATTTGAGTTTCAGCGTATTGAAACAGGGAGACTTCTTAAAATTTGTTTTCCGCGGAAGGAACAGCCATGGACAAGGAATTGGAAGTTCGGCCGGTCGATTCATTGAATCCAAATTCTCGGGTTCGCAACCAGTATTCTATTGCTGATTTGTTTTGGCTGATATTTTTCTGTGCCGCATTGTTCTCGTTTTTGCTGATGAGATCGACTAACCGTCCTACGTTCGATGCGAGCGAGGACGCAATTCAACTAGTGTTTGGCGGCTTTGGAGTTGTCGTTTTTATCGGCCTGCCCTTTTGTGGGGCACTGTTCTCCAAGTGCAAATCGCCAATCGTCGGAATCTTAGTTTGGTTTGCGATTCTGTTTCTCGTCGCGATTGGCACCAATTGGTTTCTATTGTCGCTTGTTGTTCTCGCAATTCTTGTTTTGTTTGTCGCGTTGTTTCAGCGACCTTTGGTCCCAAGATGGTCGTTGGGTTGGCGAGTCTTGACGATGATCCTGTTTGCCTCGTTGTTGTCAGGCCACATTCTCCAATTTGTTTTCCCGCCCTACAGACTTGTTCAGTTGATGGCTGCTCGAAAAGAATTTCCGATTGTCGACTTGAAACACCGAATTCCAATTCCGAAGAACCCGTCTCTTTTAAGTTCGAACGTAGAAGCAGTTGGCGCTCAGTTTGCGTTATTGGATAAGCTTGAGATGGATTATGGCGAGAATGATTCTTGGCGCTTGACGGAACTAAAAATGTTTCACGACCGGTCGTATGAACGATTCATCCGAAGTATGGGATTCGGTATGGTTCGTATGATTTCGCCATCTCCGGAACAAGCAAGGTTACCAGGCGTTGTCGACATTCCTTTTCAAGCCAACGAAGACTATTCGTCTAAAGGCAACGAGGTTGTGGGACGAACGTACAGAAACCTCTTTTTCGGTCTAACTGCCGGGAACCACAATAAAGAGGCGCTCTTCGTCTATTCCTATCGAAATTTTTTGTATCCCTCAACGTTTGGGTATGTGGCGAAACATTCTCATGCGGCAGGGTTTCAGCCGCATGCGTTCATCACCGGGATTCCTGATTTGAAACAGGATCAAGGCCAATTCGAACTCAAACGTCTGGAACTGATCAGCCTGTTAAAATTTCCGGAGCCTCGAGTTTACTTACTGGATCACCTACCGCGCATGGACCAACTTTCTTCCGACAATGTTGAAACGCGCGAGCTCAATGCGTTCGAGCAAAACGGCTTGCAGCAATTCCAAACGGGCGAGTCGTTGATCGTGTCGCATGAGCCTGAACAGATTCGGATGGTAGGTGCCTTACGGGCAATCAAGCAATGCACCAGTTGTCATGATGCCAAACGCGGCGACGTCTTAGGCGCGTTCAGTTACGAATTCGCTGCCAAGTACTGGCCGGGGAAAAAACGCGAGCCAAGGCTAATCTCGGATACTCCGTTCGGAGCCGGCGAATTGCGCTGATTTCCGCAATATATTCTGTGCTTTTTCTCTGCGCCATGGTTCAATTTCGCGACGACGGCGAGTAATCTAGGAACCATCGAATCGAAGTGGCGGAAGTTCTTCAGACCGTCAATCGTTTTATTTTTCAATCGATCTTCTTTAAAGGTGATGCTCGATGATCAAAAGTATTCAGCCAACACGTCGCGAGTTCGTGAAAGCGGCGGGGGCTTCGCTGGCAGTCCCCTACATTCTGACCTCCACGGCTCTGGGAAATTCACACCGCCCACCGGCAAGTGACCGCATCGTGATGGGAGGCATCGGCATCGGCAACATGGGTCAGGGAGACATGGGAGCCTTCATGGGGCGCGGCGACGTCCAGTACGTTGCGGTGGCCGAAGTGCGAACCGGCGTCCGCGATGCCGCCAAGGCCCGTGCCGACGCGCATTATCAGAACAAGGACTGCAAGGCCTACAACGACTTCCGCGAGTTGCTCGCGCGAACCGACATCGACGCCGTGCATGTCGCGACCCCCGATCATTGGCATGCGATCATGGTAATCGAAGCTTGCCGCCACGGCAAAGACGTCTACTGCCAAAAGCCCGAGACGCGAACGCTGCGGGAAGGCCCACTGATGATCGACGCCGCTCGTCGCTACGCCCGAGTCGTCTCCGGAGGCAGCCAGCGCGTCCTTGAAGACTATCGCGGTATCGTCGATCAGTGCTGGAGCGGCTCGCTCGGCCAGATCAAATCGATCAACGTCTCGGTCGGTCCCCTTTCGCAGCCTTGTTACCTGCCGGCTGAACCGGTGCCCGCCGACATCGATTGGGAACTTTGGCTCGGCCCAGCCGTTTGGGCTCCTTACAACAAGGCTCGTTGCGATGGAAATTTTTCGACGGGCGGCGGTAGCTGGCGATCGTACATCGATTACTCGGGCGGCGGCATGACCGACTGGGGCGCGCATCACTTCGGCGGAGCGACCTTTGCCGTCGACTGTCGGGATCAGCAGCCAGTCGAGGTCACTTACCACAAGGAACCCGAAGGGACGTATCTCTCTTACAAGTACGCCAGCGGATTGACCATCTATCACAACCGACCGAACACGGAGAACCTCAAAGTCGAAGGGACGCCGGGCGAAAAGCTTGAGCCCAAACCGGTGCCGACCTACAAAGGCGAGGGAGGCATCTACGGAGACTTTATTCACTGCGTGAAGACGCGTGAGAAACCGTTCCGCGACATCGATTACGCGGTCAATACTCTCGCGATCAGTCACTTGGGGATCATTGCATATCAGTTGCAGCGGTCGCTCAAGTGGGATCCGGCCAAGCAGGAATTTGTCGGCGACGAAGAAGCCAATCGTTTGCGCGACCGTGCTCGCCGCGAGCCGTGGCAATTGTAAGTCGCCCGCGTTTTTTAAACTCTGCAAATCTACTAACAAACATAATTTACCACTGAGATAGCAATGAACATTACCATGATTGATCAAGCGTTCGAAGCCTTGAAGAAGTTTGATTGGGGTACTGACCATTCTGTATTGAAACCAATCGACGAGGCCGTCGCGGCCACGCACGGCGATAAAGCGGCTCGTGCGGACTTGGAGAAGAAATTGGTCGCCGCCCTGGAGGGAACGCTCACCCGCGCCGGCAAGGATTTTGTTTGCCGCGTTCTGATGGCGATTGGAACCGCCGCTTCGGTTCCGGCCCTAAGTAAATTGTTGGCCCAAACCGACGATGCACATTTGGCTCGTTTTGCCTTGGAACGAATTCCCGGGGCCGAAGCCCGCCAGGCACTTTTGGATTCGCTTTCCAAATCGAAGGGGCCGCAATTGCTGGGCGTCATCAGTTCGCTCGGGTCTCGACTCGAATCCGAATCCATTTCAGCGCTGGCCGGACTGCTTGCCAATGCCGACGAAAAAGTCAGCGTCGCCGCTGCCGCTGCGCTCGGAGCGATTCGCAACTCCGAGGCTGCCAAGGCACTTGGCGGGGCAAAACCCGCGAGCGATTCCGCAAAGATGGCGGTGATCGACGCGCGGTTGGCTTGTGCTGAAGGGCTGCTGGCCCACGGAAAAGCGGCCGAGGCCCTGCCGATCTACAAATCTTTGACCGGGGATGATGTGCCCAAGCACGTGAAGCTCGGTGCGACTCGCGGTATTTTGGCTTGTGCCGGTAAAAAATAAGAGCCTATCCCAAAAGGGGTCTGACCCTCTCTGCCTTTCCAAGGGTCTGACCTCTTTTAAGATGGGCTCTAAGCCTCTCATGTTTCAGGAGTTGGTCGTGAATTGCTTTCGCTTGGCGTGTTGGATTTTCGTGTTAACGTTTAGCCTCGTCGCAGTCCCGTCAGCATTGCTGCGGGCTCAGGAAAACGCAGAGCTTTTGGAACTCGTCGTGGGACTCCTCAACGACGACGACAAAGAAATGCGTGCCGTCGGTTTGGAACAAGTTCGCACGGAGCTGAAGGGTGAAGCCGCAACCCAGCAATTGCTCGCGTTGTTGCCGAAACTAAAGCCCGAAGCACAAACAGCCTTAATCGGTGCTTTGGGCGATCGCGGCGACATCTCGGCCCGCCCAGCACTGGTTGAAATCGTCACCGACAAATCACGCGACGTTGCGGTTCAGGCGGCGGCGGTGCGAGCCATTGGTGCGTTGGGAAGCGAAGCCGATTTGCCGATGCTCGTTGGACTGCTCTCCAGTTCGGTCCCGGAACTCAAGGCCGCAGCCCGAGCGAGCCTCGTTCAATTGCGCGGCCGCGAAACCTTGCAAGCCATGTCAGCCGCGATGACGTCGGCTGCTCCTCCGATCCGAATCACGCTGATGGAAATTCTCGTTGAGCGGCGAGCGGCCGAAGCGATTCCCAACCTGTTGACCGCGGCAGTCGAAGGCGACAGTGCGGTGCGAATCGCGGCGATGAAGGCACTCGGGCAAATCGGCACGCCCGAACAGTTGTCCGGCATGGTCGCGGGTGTCTTGAAAGCCGAGGCGGGCAAGGAACGCGAAGCGGCCGAAAAAGCCGTCATGTTTGTCTGCCAGCGAATTGAGAAAGTCGACGATCGTCCCATTCCGCTTCTGGCCGCGATCGAGAAGCAAACCCCCGCCGATCAATTGAGTCTCCTTTCAACGTTGGGTCGTGTCGGTGGTGCGGGCGCACTGACGATGATCGAGGGCAAAATCGCCAGCGCAAACGCGCGGGAGCACGAAATCGGAATTCGCGCTCTGTGCAATTGGCCGGACGCTACGATCGCCGATCGATTGCTGGAACTGATCAAGTCGGAAAAACGTCCGGAACTTGGCGCAGTGCTTTTGAGTGCGTTGATTCGTGTCGCTCCGTTGCCTGATCGGCGGACTCCCGAAGACCGATTGGCGTTGTTGCAAACCGCGATGAAATTGTGCACGAAAGACAGCGAGCGGAATTTGGTCTTAAAGCGTGCTCCCGCGATCCGCTCAGTCGAAACGCTGAGGTGGGTGCTGACGTTTTTCGACAAACCGGAGCTCGCGGTCCAAGCCCACGAGGCCGTCGTCGAACTGGCCCATCATCGAAACCTGCGCGAGCCCAACAAAGTCGAATTCACCGCGGCCCTCGATAAAGTACTCGCCGCCAGCAAAAACGAAATCGTCCGCGAACGCGCCCAGCGCTACAAAAACGGCCAAACCTGGGACCGCAAATCCGTTGGCGAATGATCGGCGTTTTGAATCGGTTGATATTCCTCTGAGCTTGGAATTCGGGTAAGCCTCGGCCTTGCAGGCTTGTTGAATTTCAACCCGAAGCGTGAGCGAGGCGAACCATTCGGGCGAGTTTCGGGCGTTAGGCCGTCCCTCGCTGACGCGTCGGGTTACGACGCAGAGAAAATCAACAGGCTGGTCAGGCTGGTTTAAGCAACCTTGTTTTTCGTGGTTTTTGCCTGTTGACCTGCGGAAAATGGCAGGTTATTCTGCTGTGCCACTACACATGGTACAGAAGGGGTTTGCCTTGTCAAAAACGGTTCCTTTATTGATTTCGGTGAGTCCGGGAAATCCGCGCTCGATCGCTCAGCAGATTTGCGACGGCATTCGCATGGCGATCGCCAGCGGGCAGTTGCCGGTGGGAGCCCAGCTTCCCAGCGTGCGCGGGCTGGCGCAGCAATTGGCCATTAATCCCAAGACGGTTGCCAAGGCCTACGGCGATTTGACCAGTGAGGGTTTGCTCGATGCCCGGCAGGGAATGGGTCTGTACGTTGCCGCGCCACGACAACGTTTTTCGGATGCCGAGCGAGAGCGGCGACTGGGCCTGGCAGTCGACGCGTTCAGCGTTGAAGTGGTCGGCCTGGGCTTTCCGCTGGAACATATTCTTGACCGTGTCAGCGCCGCGTTGGCTCCGTGTCTAAACAAAAAACATTCCGCCTGACGAGGAAATTAAATGTCAGCTTCCCATCAACTTCGTGTAGCCGTGGCGGACTCACCCGCGCGTCGAGGCGAATCGAATTACGTGATTGAAACCGAGGGACTCGATTTGTGGTACGGCCGCAAGAAAGCCCTGAACCAATTGTCATTGCGCATTCCGCACGGGCGGATCCATGCGATCGTCGGAGCCAACGGGGCTGGCAAGTCGTCCTTGTTCCGCATCCTGCTTGGAATCCAGTCGCCCAGCAGCGGCCGCGCCACGATCCTGGGGCACGACTGTACCGCCCTCACTGAACGCGAGCGCGCACGCATCGGTTTCGTCAATGAAGAACACAGTTTGCCGACCTGGTTGCGAGTGGGCGAATTGGTTTCGATGCAACGCCGACTGTACCCGCAATGGGACGAGCAACGCTATCGGAACATCGTTGACCACTTTCATGTGTTGCCTGAGCAACGTATCGCCAGCATATCGCGTGGCGAACGTGCTGGCGTCAATTTGGCGATGGGGCTCGCGCAGAACCCGGAACTGTTGATCCTGGATGAGCCGACGTTGGGACTGGATGTTGTGGCCAAGCGGGCGTTTCTAGAGGCGGTCTTGAGTTCCATCGATGATGACGACACGACAATCATCTACTGCTCGCACCAGATGGATGAGATCGAACGATTGGCTGACAATTTGATCATCCTTGAGCGAGGTGAGCTCAAGCACATGTCGCCGCCCGATGAATTCTGCGAGCGTGTTTCGTTGTGGATCGCAGAGTTTCCTGCGCTGCCGCCCGAGGCAAGTCGATTGCCTGGCGTTTTGCAAGTACAGCGGATCGACGGGCTATTCCATTTTCTGGTGCTGGATCAGGACGAAGATTTTGGATCGCGGCTGGAGGCCAATGGTGCCCTGCGTCACTACCGTGGGGCGGTAAATCTGGATCAGGCGGTGAACGCCTTTCTCACTCGCAATCACTCGGTGCCAACTTTGGGGATCTCGCTGCAATGATCGACTTGATTCGCTCGGAATGGCGTCGCTTTCGCTGGCTTGCATTGATGGTCGCTGCGTGTCATGGCTTCGCCCTCGTATTGCTGTCGCGCGTCGTCGATGTTCCACAGCTTGGATACGAAGAGCAAGGGGCCATGCTGGTCGTGTACATGTTGCTGGGACTGACTCTGGCACTGCTGCAAGTCGGCAGCTATCGCCAAACCAGTCGCTGGTTGTGGTTGATTCATCGTCCTTTGCCGCCGGCCCGAATATTCGCGGCGCTGGCTTTGTCGGCACTTGCGCAACTGAGTGTGGCCGTTCTGGCACCGCTGCTCGTTTTCCTGATCGCTACGGATCTAATGACCACGCATGTCTTGGATAGCCACCATTACGTTTCGATATTTCACGCTTTGGCGTTCACGATGATGGCTTGGCTGGCGGGTGCTCATGCCTGTACCAGTCGGCACAAGGCGGCCGTCGTTGTGTTGCTGGCACCATGGTTTCTCGCGTTGCAGATGACGTCGGTGTGGTGGCTGCTGCTGCCGGTGATCGCTTGTCTGGCGTGGCTTGTTTTCATCGCACGGCACAGCTTCCGCGCGAATCGCGACGCACCCATCACGCGGCACAGCGTGTTGTTGCTGACGGCGTTGCCGTTGCAGATTGCTTTTTTCTTGTTGATCTTTCAAGTCAGCAAGGCAGGCATTGCGCTGGTTGGCTTGCTCGGCCAAACACCTGGCCGGACCGTGTTGTCCTCCGACCCTGACGTGGATGTCGAAAAAATGATGCGCAACCTCAGTCAGGCCGCGGTTGCCAAGGGCCTGGAGGGCAGCAGCGATCCGCGGGCCGCCGGGTGGCGCGAACAATTGCCGTTGCTGGAGGTTGCCACATTGTCGCCTGATATCGAGCGATTTCCGGTTCGGCATCAACTCAGCAATATCGGTCAGCCCTGGTGGGACGACAAACGCAACATCAAGTGGACTTTCAGTCACGACCGCATGCAGTTTCAAGGTCGCAATCCTACGAGCGGCGAGGTGCAGGGCTGGTGGGGCACCGGCGGATTGGGCTCACCGCAACCGTTCGCCGAAGTCCCCGCTTTCGGCATGACTCGCTCGATGCTGTACTCCATTGACGGAGAACTGGAAAGCCAACACGAACTTGTGCGACTGCCAGATGGTGAGTGGTTTGTCGGCAGACCAGTCCGGGCTCTCGATCGTGTCTTATTGATGACCAATCAAAGAGTGTTGGCCTACCGGACGGACCGCGCGGCTCAGTCAAAGTTCGCCCCACTCATTCTCGACTGGCAGTTGCCGTTGGTGAAGGGTGAACCGATTCCATTGCATGGCAATGTTGTCGAACTGCTCGACGGCTGGCTGGTCTCGCTGTTTTATTCCGACGATCGGGAGTTTGAGGGTTTCGAGTCGTTGTCCAGGCAATGGGAGCAAGTCGTCTATATCGACGCCGACGGCAAGTCGACCGTCGTCGGCGAGCGTCGCGATATTCGCGGTCAACATGTGAGCTTCGTCGGCTCGGTGATTGCGCCTGTCGCGTCGTGGTGGGTATCGCCTCCGCTGTATGCTTTGCTGCACTTGCCGGATTTGCTGAACACGGGGCTGACTCATCCGCCACGATTTGAGCCACTGCCGACCATCCCGTTGTTTTATTGGTTAACATCTGTGTTGATGCTGTTTTCGCTGGTGGGAGCCTACTTTTGGCTACGCGTAACGAATGCCTGCAAGTTTCGCCGCGCCCTGTGGCTGGTGAGTTGCGTGTTGATGGGCCTGCCGGCCTTGCTGAGCTTGATCTGCCTTGAACCACGGAAGACACCATGCCATTGACCAACCCTCTTCAGGAAGGATTTTGCTTGCAGGGAATTGCGGTCGGCTTTGCTATGGTTTTTCTGCTCGGCGCTTCCACCGCGACTGCACAAGTGTTCGACCCGGTGAGCGCGACGCGCGACGTACTGCAAGAAGCGAAGGCTCAGGCCGCCAATCAACCGCGCGCCTCATTGCATGACCGCGAGACTTACCTACGCCACGCAGAGATTGTCGACGTGCGACTGGCGGCGGATGGGCTTCATCTTTCTTTTCTTCGCCACGGCCAAGCTGGTTTCGATGTGATGCTGCAAAACGTGACGACCGGCGTTGAGACGCGGATCGCGGCCGGGTTGCAACGGGTTGACACTGCTTGGTCGGGAGATGGCAGCCGACTATGGTTCGCCGATGAACAAGGGTTGGCCGTGGTCGAGTGTGCAGACCTGAGTACCAAACGTATTTACAAATGGGATGCACGCCGCTCGCAACGGCTTTGGACAATTGACCAGCGCGCGACACAGTATGCAGTTATTCGGGAGAAGATTGTCGAGTCGGGGGTCGAGCACTATCGCTATTTGAGTGTCGACGCACAGGGCAAGACACGGTTGCTGCTTGAGGCGGAGTGGCCACTGCGCAGCATTTTGCTGAACGCAACTGGAGACTTGGCATTTACCGCGGCCTTCGATGGTCCGGGCTACGAAACGGTGATTCGACAATACACGGCTGGCCAACCGAGTGAGTTGTTGCGTTGCGGCAACCGCGAAGAGGGCAGATTGGTCGGTTACAACGAAGCGAAACGGACACTATGGCTGCTGTCGCGGCATGATGAAGACAAACTTTCGCTGCTATGCTGGAGCGGGGAAAGTGGTCGGTGGGAGACGATTCACCGCGATCCGGTGGGCGTCGTCGACGTCGACGCATTGCTCTGGAGTGCCGCCCGCGAGGATTGGCTCGCCATCGCCTATCACGACGCCCGTCGCTGCTGGTATGGCAATGACGACGAGACTAGCTCGCAGCTCATCGCACTCAAACAGCTTCTGCCGGAGGCCAATCTGCAATTATCGGTTACGACCGATGGTCAGCTTTGGCTGGTACAAGCTCAGCAAGGGGACATCGCGCAGGATCGCTACTACCTTTATCACCCCGATGAGAACCGGCTGCAGCCGCTGTTCGCATCAGAAGACGCCGCGAAGAACAATTCGCCTTCAGGCGTGACGATGCACCCGGTCTCCTACCGCGCCAGCGACGGGATGTTGTTGCATGGCTATGTGCTGTTGCCAGGCGGCATTGCTCCTGACACGGCTCCGCTGATCGCCTGGCTGCATGGCGGTCCAATCTCGCGCATGTATGACGAGTACAACGGGGGCATCCAGCTACTGGTCAATCGCGGCTATGCCCTGTTCATTCCCAACTTCCGCGCGTCGACCGGTTACGGCTTGGACTACGTGCTTGCGGCGAATGGCGATGTCGGCAATGGTCGGGTGTTGGCCGACATCATCGAAGGAATGGACTTTCTGCTGGCCGAGGGTATCGGCGATCGCGACCGGCAAGCTGCGATGGGGATGTCCTTCGGCGGTTACGCCAGCCTGTTGGCGATCAGCCATCATCCGGCAAGATTCCGTTTTGCTTTCGCCGGCGCGCCGCCGACAGATTACGGCTGGATCAAACAATGGCAGGCGGAACATGACAACGAAGCCTTGCGTCCCGAAGGCTTGCCGTTAAAGTTGCGGTTCCCGCTGTTGGGCTTTCCCTTTGAAGACCCAGCCTGGCGCGAGAAGATGCAACGCGAGTCGCCCCTCGCGGCGCTGCCAGCGCTCCAAGCTCCGGTATACATTTGGGCCGGAGCACGCGACGACCGAGTGCCGCTTAAGAGTATCGTGCATTACGTTGGAGATGCGCGACGACTCGACAAGCCGCTTTGTCTGTTGATCGACCCCGACGCAGGGCACAGTCCCGAAAGCAATTTGGGTATTGAGGCCAGTCTCTACCTGATCGAACTTGCTGCCCACCGGCACTTTGGAGGGGAATTGTCAGCGATTTCGACTGAGTTGCAGGCGTTTTTGGATAGAAACATTCGCATCGACCAAGTTGTCCCAAGAAAGCCCTGAGAGAGACGAAGTTAAGTAATCCCTTAGAAACAAATGATCGATTGAGCGAGTAATCACAAGTATGGCCAACGTACAAATCAGCGAACCGATCAAACAATCGGCAACAAACTACTCGCCACGACTGTGGCCCGGCGTGGTCGGCGGCATCCTGTTGCTCGTGATTGCTTATGTCGCACCGGCGGTGAATTCGGAATGGTCTATTGTGGGCCTGTTGGGCGGGCTTGGCTGCGCAGCTCTTGTTTTTTTGTGGTGGTTGTTTTTCAGTCGGGTACCGTGGTTTGAGCGATTGGCTGTTGTTGTGCTTATCGTTATCGCATTGCTGGTGACCTCGCGCTTCATCCACATATCGATTGCCGAAGGTGCACAAGGAATGTTATTTCCCTTCATGGCGGTTCCCGGTGTTGCTCTGGCGCTGGTTGTTTCGGCAGTGGTTGGGAAAAACTTGACAAGCGGGCGGCGACTCGCGGTGATGGCTGTGTTGATTGGGTTGGCCAGCGGAGTGTGGACGCTAGCGCGAACAGGCGGCTTCACGGGTGGCTTCGAGCAAGAGTTGCATTGGCGCTGGACCCCGACGCCAGAAGATTTGTTGTTAGCAAAAGTTGGCAACCAGCCGAGTAAACTTGCTCCGCCCGCCAAAGCTTATTCGACAACACCCGTAGTTGTAACGCCCGCGGAATGGCCCGGCTTTCGTGGTCCCAATCGCGATGGAATCATCCATGGCCTGCGTATTGAAACAGATTGGACTAAATCACCGCCGGTCGAGTTGTGGCGGCGCGCGGTTGGACCGGGGTGGTCGTCGTTTGCAGTTCAAGGCGATCGGGTGTACACGCAAGAGCAACGCGGCGAGGAAGAAATTGTTGCCTGCTATGATCTAAAAACGGGAGAACCAATTTGGATGCATTCGGATGCAGCTCGCTTTTGGGAACCAGCCGGCGGAGCTGGTCCGCGTGGGACCCCGACTCTTAGCCGAGGTCGCGTCTTCACATTGGGTGCTACTGGCATCATCAACGCGCTCGACGCAACAAGTGGCGCTATGATTTGGTCACACAATGCAGCGACTGATACGGAAGCAAAGAGTCCGGGTTGGGGTTTCTGTGGTTCGCCACTTGTCGTCGACGATCTGGTGATCGTGGCGGCCTCCGGCAGGTTGGCGGCTTACGATTTCGCGACGGGTGACTTGCGTTGGAAGGGCCCGACGGGAGTTGGCGGGGGATATAGCTCGCCACACCTCCTGACGATCGCTGGCGTTCCCCAAGTCTTGTTGATGACCAGCGCCGGAGCGATCAGCGTGTCACCGACGGATGGGAAGTTGCTCTGGAAGAACGAATCGCCCACGGGTTCACGAATCATCCAGCCAAACTTGGTATCCGAAAATGAATTCTTGATGAGTACCGGTGAAGAAGGAATGGGCGGGGCAGGTGTGCGGCGAGTTGCGGTCAATCAATCGGGGAGTGAATGGACTACCGAAGAGCGATGGTCTTCCGGCGCGCTTAAACCGAATTTCAACGACCTGGTTGTTCACAAAGGTTTTGCTTACGGCTTCGATGGCAGACTTCTTGGATGCATTGATCTATCGAATGGGGATCGCAAGTGGAAAGGTGGAAGGTACGGAAACGGCCAACTCGTTCTGTTGCCAGAGCAGGATCTTTTGCTGGTGTTGTCTGAAGATGGTCGTTTGGCGATTGTCAGCGCGACGCCCGGCGAGTTTGTCGAGCTGGCACGGTTCCCCGGGATCAAGGGCAAGACATGGAACCACCCTGTTCTCATCGGCGATCACTTGCTCGTTCGAAACGCGGAGGAGATGGCTGCCTTCCGGCTTTCTGTTCAAAGCCGTTGACGGACGATTCCTCAGGCCGGGCGGAACTTGTTTGCCGGTGTATGTGTGGACTTGCGTACAAACGTAACTTTGTTGAATCGTTACCGCGGACGTGACCGGCGAGGAAATGGTAGTTTTTTCACTCGTCGAATCGCTCAGTTTCCATAAGCCGATCATCGGAGGAAAATCTCTGATCCGTCGGTTGGTTTGCCAACTGCCGGGTTGGTCGATATTCGCGCAAATGGGAACTATCAGATACCTAGCATCGCGACTGGGTCCACGGGTTTCAAATCGGATAGCCGAAACGGGCAACCCATTGCTAGTGCGGGCCGGCTTATCGTTTTGCCGCGTCATTGCCAGTAATCAAAGAGCTAAATCATGAATTCGAAACTGGATCGCCTCGATTCTCCTCACGGACTTGATTGCTGAACGCGAAAATCGCAGGCCCGCAAGACGATTCGCGCTGCGGGAAGGTTTTTACAAGAGAATTTGAATGTTCCTGGCAATATGTGGGCTGGCTGACCAGCAGCGACGAAACTTTAACGCAAGGTATCGCTGGCGGCTCCGGAGCCGTCTTTCGGTCAAAGCATTCTACTGCTAAAGCAACAGTCACGGCATGTGATTTGCGGTATAGAGGTTATTCCTTAACGATCACCTGGCAATGAAATGGCCATTTCCGCTGTTTACTTCGAGGCGGAATGACTGTGAATGAAGCTACCGGCCAACGTGGAAATCGCGACGGCAAAACGATTTACTTTTGTAGCTAACACTATTGTCAGAAGTTTCTTGGCAGTGAATCAAACGAGAGTCCACAACCTTCCAACGATCACAAAGGCCGCTTCAGTTGAATAAAATCGTGGGTGTGGGGCCGCCAATTCCCGATTGGAACAAAACAAGCAACAGTGCCTGTGGCGGTCATTATCGCGACGACGGCGCGAAAGTGTTCGCCATCGAAAAACATTTTGTCGGAAATAATCGTGTCCGCGTTAATCCGCCGGTGCGGCTTTAAGTAATTCGGATCAAGTCCCGATCGGAGCGCAAGTTCGGACTGGGTTCCTGACGTTTGTTTTGTGGAAATGATATGTGAAATCCTGTTTGCGATTTTCACGGGCTGCACAATTCAGGAGTTCCAGATTCATGGGCATGCCGTATGATTTGATCTGGCTGTCGATGCCGATTTATTTGGTCCTACAAGCCGTAGCGCTGATGCGATTTTCCGGTGTTCCTCGATGGGGAGCAGTGTTACCGCTGTTGGTGATGGTACCGGTTTTCGCGACATCGCTTTTTAATATGGCGCGTGCGAGTAATCTTTGGCCGCTACCGATTCTGTTCGCCAGCCCTTTGGCGATGCTGTATGTTGTCGCGATCATAATTCAGGCACAGATCCACAGGCAGCAACGAAAAACAACAGTCGAAGGCCGGCCACTCACGGAACGGCTCCGCGAGTCTGTTGGTCGTGGACTAACCAAAGACTTACCAAATGGAGATGATTTACATTGATTGAACAACGACCGTTGGTAGAGGATATTCAGAACTATGCCCAGAACATCGTCGATACGGTCCGCGAACCGCTGCTGATTCTTGATGCCACGCTCCGTGTGCAGTCCGCCAACCGCGCGTTCTACCAGACATTCCACGTCTCGCCCGGGGAGACGGAGGGGCGTCTCATTTACGAATTGGGCAATGGCCAGTGGGACATTCCCGACCTGCGAATTCTGCTGGAGGATATCGTCCCGAAAAGTTCCGTTTTCGACGATTTTGAGCTCGAACACACTTTTCCGGTGATCGGCCGCCGCGCCATGTTGCTCAATGCCCGCAAGTTGCAGGCTGGGCACCACGGCGAACTGTTGGTCCTCGCGATGGAGGACGTGACCGCGCGCAAGCGGGCCGAAGAGGAATTGCTTAAAGCCGGGGCATTGCAGAGTGCCATCTTCAACAGCGCCAATTTCTCGAGCATCGCGACTGACGAGAAAGGGGTCATTCAGATTTTCAACGTCGGGGCCGAACGAATGCTGGGTTACACAGCCGCCGAAGTGATGAACAAGATTACGCCGGCCGACATATCTGATCCTCAAGAAGTAATTACAAGAGCCAGGGCACTGAGCGCAGAGTTTGAAACGACCATTTCGCCGGGCTTTGAAGCTCTGATTTTCAAGGCTTCTCGCGGGATCGAGGACATCTATGAGTTGACCTACATTCGCCAGGATGGCAGTCGATTCCCAGCCATCGTGTCGGTTACGGCGCTGCGCGACGCGCAAGGGGGAATCATCGGCTATTTGCTGATCGGCACTGACAATACCGCACGAAAACAGGTTGAAGCCGAGCGCATGCTGCTCGATCAACGGGTGCGCGATCAACAGTTCTACACCCGCTCGCTGATCGAATCCAACATTGACGCATTAATAACCACCGATCCGCGTGGCATTATTACCGACGTGAACAAACAAATGGAGGCGCTCACCGGATGCACACGTGACGAGCTGATCGGCGCCCCCTTCAAAGACTACTTTACCGACCCGGAACGAGCCGAGGCCGGTATCAAACGGGTATTGGGCGAAGGCAAACTGCCTGACTATGAGCTCACGGCGCGCGCCAGGAACGGCAAGGAAACTGTGGTGTCGTACAACGCCAGTACTTTTCACGACCGCGACCGGAAGTTGCAGGGAGTGTTTGCCTCGGCCCGCGATGTTACTGAACGCAAACGCTACGAACAATCATTGCATGAAGCCAACCGCGCCAAGAGCGTCTTCCTGGCCAACATGTCACACGAAATCCGCACCCCCATGAATGCCATCCTGGGTTTCTCACAGTTAATGTTGCGCGACCAAGACGTTACGATTCGGCAGTCCCACTACTTGGGGACAATCAACCGTAGCGGCGAGCATCTCCTTGCCCTGATCAATGACATCCTGGAGATGTCCAAGATCGAAGCAGGCCGCACGACCTTGAACCCCTCCACTTTCGACTTGTACGAACTGCTCAATGACCTGGAGATGATGTTCCGGGTTCGTACGAATGAGAAAAAGTTGTCGTTCACGGTGGAGGTGATCGGTGATTGTCCCCAATTCATTGTGAGCGACATCAACAAGCTTCGTCAGGTCTTTATCAATCTGCTCGGCAACGCAGTTAAATTTACCGGGCAAGGGGGTGTCGTCATGCGTGTCCGTGCGGACCGCGAGAGTGGCACAGAACCCTTTATCCGAGTCGAAGTCGAAGATACCGGTCCAGGCATTTCACCAGACGACCAACACAAATTGTTCCGGCATTTTGAGCAGACCAAGACCGGGCAACAAGCTGGAACTGGTACGGGGCTGGGTTTGGCCATCAGCCAGGAGTTTGTTCGCCTGATGGGTGGAGCGATCACGGTGAGCAGCCAAGTTGGCAAAGGGAGCATTTTCGTGATTCAGTTGCCCTTGAAGGAAGGTGACGCCCAGGCGGTTCACGCAAAAGACAAGCTTCGCCAAGTTTTGAAACTGAAACCCGGTCAACCCGTGTACCGAGTGCTGATTGCCGATGACATTGAGGATAACCGCCAGCTCCTGGCGCAGCTTCTTGCCCCTCTCGGTTTCGAGATCCGGCTTGCGAGCAACGGGGCAGAAGCCGTCAAAGTGTTTGAGGAATGGCACCCCCATTTGATCATGATGGATTTTCGAATGCCCGTAATGGATGGCCATGAGGCGATCCGCCGGATTCGGGCGATGCCGGGTGTCGGGGAACCCAAAATCATTGCGGTAACTGCCAGTGCATTGGATGAAAACCGTCAGGAGTTGCTTGATATTGGCGCCGACGATTTCATCAGCAAGCCATTCAGGGATGTGGACTTGTTTCAGAGGATTCAGACCCAGCTGGCTGTGGAATACGACTATGTCGAGGATTCCGCGACCGCCGTGTTGGAGGATGAACCAGAGCTTACACGCGAAACGCTGGCAAATTGGCCCCAAGAAATTATCCAGTCGATGCGGGAAGCGGTCACCACTGCGGATCTGGATCAGTTGCTCGCCATTATTCAGAAAGTTGAAGCACGCGACCCGCGCGTTGCCCACGGACTTCGCCGACTGGCCGAAGACTTTCAGTACCAGAAACTTCTGGATTTGTTCAGCAAGGAGTGCGTCGATTGACTATTGAAACGACTGGAAGGGCGGCAGCGCCAGCCGCCAGCATCATGGTCGTGGACGACACTCCCGCCAATCTCCAGGTACTGGCCGGGATGCTCAAGGACCGCGGCTATAAAGTTCGCCCCGTTCCCAGCGGCAAGCTGGCACTGGCGGCGGCACGACGCGATCCGCCGGACTTGATCCTGCTCGACATTAACATGCCGGAGATGAACGGCTACGAAGTCTGCGATCAATTGAAGTCCGATGATACGCTAAAAGGGATTCCCGTCATCTTCATCAGCGCACTCACGGAACAGTTAGACAAGGTCAAGGCGTTTGCGATCGGCGGCGTGGATTACATCACCAAGCCGTTTCAAATGGAAGAATTGCACGCGCGAGTTGAGACACACCTGAGGTTGCATGGATTGCAAATCAAGTTGGAGGAGGCCAACGCCAGAATGGCCAAGGTCAATCTCCGTATGTCCCGTGACCTTAGGGCAGCAGCCAGAATACAACAGACGTTTCTCCCCCATGTTTTACCTCCCCTGCGAGGGGCAAATTTTGCTTGGACTTACCGGCCTTGCGATGAAATGGCCGGTGACGGCTTGAACATTGTATCGCTCGGCGCAGGCTATGTCGCACTCTACGTTTTGGATGTCAGTGGGCATGGCGTGGCGTCGGCTCTTCTGTCAGTAACACTTAGCCGTCTCCTCTCGCCACCGCCGGATCCTTCCTCGATTCTGATGCTCGATGACGACGGTGGGATCGGGAAAGGGGTGCCTGGTGCAAGGTTCGCGATCACGCCTCCGGCAGAGGTTGCCGCACACTTGAACCGCCTGTTTCCATTCGATTCGGAAACCGGACAGTATGCGACAATGGTTTACGGGATACTCAACGTCATGTCGGGTGAGTTTCGTTACGTGTCTGCCGGCCACCCAGGCCCCATACATCTACCCTTCAACGCGGAGCCAATAATTTTACAGAGCGATGGGTTTCCGATCGGAATGGCCGACAATGCTTACGAAGAACGATCGGTCCATTTGGCGGAAGGAGACCGCCTGTATCTTTATTCCGATGGCGCAACCGAAGCGATGGATCCGGACGGCAATCAGTTTGGCGACTCCCGATTCATGGAATCGATTGGTCGCAAAAATTCGTTACCGCTGAACGAGAGTATCAATACCGTCATTGAAGAAATCACGAGATGGAATGGCTCTGAACCCCCCCACGATGATATCTCCATGGTGGCCGTTGAGGTCTCCGCCAAATCGTGATCAGTTCAAAAAAACGGGGAGGACTGGAGGGTTCCTTTATCCCGCAATTTGACGCGGAAATTGAATGAAATATTCCACTGTCGACAGGAGTCATCGGCATCCGGAATATCCAGAGCACCAGCCGCAAAATGTCACCGCTGGATTATCGTTTGAAAAGCGTTTTTGATTCATACGATTTGACTGTGGCGAGCCAAGCGGGGCCGACCGGTACGCCAGCGGTTTCGCAATAGTAATCCCACACCGCGCCGAGTGGCATCGTTTTGATTTCTTCCAGCAACATCAGCCGGTAAGTAAAGTCACCTGACGCTTCCGCTTCACGCAGCCGGGCCGTGGGCTCAAGCAGGGCAAACAACAGGGCTTTCAGCATGCTGCGCATCCCGATGACCCACGCGGCAACTCGATTGATGCTGGCGTCGAAATAATCCAGCCCAATGTGCGTTCGACCGAGAAAGTCACCCCGCACGAGCTCCAAAGCGATGGCTTGTAGTTCATCGGAATAGGTAACGACGTGGTCGCTATCCCAACGCACGCCGCGACTGACGTGCAGCAACAAGCGCGGAACGAATTGCAACACCGAGCTGATTTTGTCGGCGATCGATTCGGTTGGATGGAAGTGACCGGAGTCCACGCACAGAACCTTTTGGCGCGTGATCGCATAGCCCAAATAAAATTCGTGGCTGCCGCTGGTGTAGCATTCACTCCCGATTCCAAACAGCTTGGACTCAACAGCGTCTAATTGATGCTCGGCCGGCAGTCGTTCGCGAAAGATCTGATCCAGTGAGTCGGCCAGTCGTTCGCGTGGGCCTTTGCGATCGATGGGAGTGTCTTTGAAACCATCGGGAATCCAAAAGTTGGTAACGCAGGGCGACTGCAATGCGGTGCCCATCGCGGCTCCGATCTGGCGGCAGCGGATTCCGTGCTCGATCCAGAATTTGCGAATCTGCGGATCGGTGTGGCTGAGGGTAAAGCCATCGTTGGCTTTCGGATGCGAAAAATAAGTTGGATTGAAGTCGAGCCCAAGACCTTGGGCTTTGGCCCAGGAAATCCAATTGGCAAAATGCTCGGGACCAATTTCATTGCGGTCCGCACGCTGCCCGTCGAATTCGCTGTACATGGCGTGCAGGTTCATTCGGTGACTTCCGGGAACGAGTGAGTAAACCAACTCCAGATCTTGCCGCAATTCTTCGGCCGAACGGGCTTTGCCTGGAAAATTTCCGGTCACGGCCAATCCTCCGCCCAGCGTTTGGCCGGCGTTCTCAAAACCACCCACGTCGTCACCTTGCCAACATTGGACCGAAAGCGGAATTTGCTGCAATCGTTGAAGCGCGTCGTCAACGTCAACACCTAAATCAGCATAGCGTTGTCTAGCTAAACGAAACGCGGCGTCAACACTTTGGGAATGGGCTGTGTTCATGGCATCAGATGAAGAATAGATGTAGATGATTCTTCTCTATCATCGCCTATTCCGAACGTCCGGGAATCCGGGACGCAAGCAAATCAGTTGTTGGGTGGATCGCTTACTTCTGGCAGAATACGTAGATGGCGGGTGCCGCGAACCAGCAAACGGAGGAGTTGGTCACGAGCGGAAGCAAACCCGAAAAGCGTTTGTTAGAGTATTTGAACTGCAGATACTCTTTGGTCAGCCAGACACGGGTTGGGAATTGGTCGGACAACATTTTGTCGAGTTCGCCTTGGCTAAAGCCCGCATGAGCTCCCAATTCATTACGAAACTGGCCCGTCAATCGATGTTTCCAATCGCGCAGGTTATCGCCCACCTTGTTGGCAAAAGTCGCCTCCCATTCCGATTGTTGATGGGCTCCGATCGAGCTAATCAGGCGATGGCGATTGGGTGTGCCCACGAAGAGCCAACCGCCAGGACGCAAGACGCGATGCAGTTCCACCAGACTTTCCCGTGGGCGATCGACGTGTTCAATCACGTGATGATAAAAAATCGCATCAAACGTGTGCTTAGCAAAGGGCAACTCGCAAACGCTGGCGACTTGGAAATTTACTTGTGCCGATTTCTTCAAGTCTGCGGCAACGAAATCTTCTACGTCCATAGC
>JBEBGH010000325.1:0-6141 GCA_040081565.1 Pirellulaceae bacterium | reverse complement strand
CGGACCCTGAGCCTCACGTTCAGTCGGATTCACTTCCCGCCTGACTTGCTGCCCGCCGACATCACAGGCACGGAAATCATTGAAGAGAATCGCAGTACGGGCGCTCGCGAGCGCCGGTTTCTCGAGGGACCTTTATTCGCCAACATTATTTTGGCCGACGAAATCAACCGAACTCCCCCGAAAACCCAAGCGGCGTTGCTGGAAGCAATGCAGGAACGTCAGATCACCGTCGGTCGAGTTCGTCACGCCCTGTCCGATCCGTTCTTTGTCCTCGCGACTCAAAATCCCATTGAACAAGAGGGCACGTATCCGTTGCCTGAAGCCCAACAAGACCGCTTCATGTTCAAGATTTTCGTGAACTATCCGAGCTTCGATGATGAACTGGAAATTGTGCGACGAACCACTTCGCGACTCGACCAAAAAGTAACGCCTGTACTAAACGGAGCGGAAATCTTGGAGTTGCAGGAGTTGGTTCGCGACGTTCCAGTGTCGGACCACGTGATGAAGTTCGCCATTTCTCTGGTACGGCAAACACGCATTGGGCAACCGGGTGTTCCGAAGTTTGTCGAAGAGTCGATTCAATGGGGGGCCGGACCCCGCGCAGTGCAATTCCTAGTTTTGGGCGCCAAAGCCCGCGCTTTGCTGGAAGGCCGCGCGCATGCTTCGACCGAAGACGTCGCGGCGCTTGCTCCGCCGGTCCTCCGCCATCGATTGCTTGTCAACTACTCGGCCCAAAGCGACGGCGTTACTCCCGATCAAATCATCGAGCGACTTGTAAAAGAGACTCCCAACAACGAAGACGATCTGACTCGCGATGTCCGCTTCCAAAAGATTTTTGCATCCTGACGCGATTCGCCGCATCACGCGACTGGACCTGCGGGCCAAACAAATCGTTGAGGGATTTCTCAGCGGTACGCATCGCAGTCCGTTCTTCGGCCAGTCGATCGAATTTCTACAGCACCGTGAGTATGTCCCCGGCGACGACTTGCGGCATGTGGACTGGAAAGTCTGGGCACGACAGGACCGACTGTACGTCAAACAGTTCGAGGAAGAAACCAACCTGCGTTGCTACCTGCTCGTTGATCGCAGCCGCAGCATGGAGTATGTCAATCGTTCGTACTCCAAGTATGAATTCGCCTGTACGTTGGCGGCTTGTCTGGGCTACCTGGTTTTGAAGCAGCAGGATGCCATCGGCGGCATTACTTTCGATAATCAAGTTCGCGATGTGGTGCCCGTTTCGAATTCGCAAAACCAATTGAGCAACTTTGTCGAGAGCCTCGCGGAAACGACCGAGCGTGACGCCTCGAATTGGGAATCGATCTTCGCCAAGGCCACGGAAATTGTCCCGCGCAAGGGCATGATGCTGATCTTCTCGGATGTGCTTGGCGACGTGTCGCAAATGCTGCGCGGGCTGCGGTTACTGTGTCAGGCGGGCCACGACGTCGCCGTCATTCACGTCCTGGATGATGACGAACTGGATTTTGAATTCGAGGGACCCGTCCGATTCGAGGATCTAGAGTCGCCTGGCCAATTGGCCTGTAACCCCAAGGCCTTGAGGGCAGGGTACCTGGACGCCGTGCAGGAATTCCTCCAACAGATTCGCCATGGAATCGTCGCTGCCGGGATTCAATACAAACTGGTGCGGACGAGTCAAAACTTCGGTGCGGTACTTTCTGAATTTCTGACCGAACGATTGGCCAAGAATCGTCATTAGGGCGGCAGCTTCACGAATCAATAACCAAACTATGCCCGAAAACCTTTTTTCAACTTCGCTTGCCACCTGGAGCGCCGTCGCCGCCGGACTCCTGCTGCTGCCTCCGTTGATTCACCTGATCAACATGATGCGCTATCGTCGCGTGAAGTGGGCCGCAATGGAATTCTTGTTACAGAGTCAGCGCAGGAACAAAAATCGAATCTGGTTGAAGCAACTGTTATTGCTGTTGTCGCGGATGGCGATTCTGCTGTCGTTGTTGTTTATGTTGAGTCATTTGGGTTGTCAAAATTCACGATTGGCAGGGTTGCTTGGGAACGGATCAACCCACCACTACATCCTGCTCGACGACAGTCTCTCGATGGCTGCCGTGGACGAACAAGGCGTGAGTTCATTTGAACGGGCCAGAAAGACCGCGAAACTGATTTTGCAGCGCACTCAGAATCGGTCCAGCCAATTGGTGACCTTGGTTCGTTTAACTCGTGCAGATATTGCCAACCGCCGAAGCGCCCAAGGCAAGCCGTCAACCACAACACTGGACTTCAATTCGGTTTTGATCGACAACCAGCAACTGCGGCTCATTGAAGAGCGTTCAGACGAACTCGCGGTTTCAGCATTGGTCGCCGAACCGGGACCAGCAATCGATCTGGCCAATGATCTGATTCGCTCTCGCCCCAGCGAAAACGCGATCGTCTATCTCTTGTCGGATTTCCGTGAACGAGAGTCTGGCGAGGCTAGCAAATTATCCGAGTCTATTTCACGACTCGATGAAGTTGTTGATCGGATTGAAATGATCCGCTGCGAATCGGCCAGTCGCGAAAATCTGGCGATTCGGGAACTTCGACCCACGGGCTACGTACGCTCGGTTGACGTGCCGATTCCCATGAGTCTGGTCATTGAAAACAAAGGCCAACAATCCGTACGAAATTTTCAGGTCGAGCTTTCACAACGCTCGCTGACAGCCACGGATCCAAAAACGATCGTGGAAGGCACTCCAGAAACCCTGCCGACAATCTTTGTTGACGAAATCAAACCGGGTGAGAGTCAAGTTCGCTCTTTCATGGCTAACCTGAACGGCGCAGGAGAATTTGCAATACGTGCCGAGTTGCCGCCGGATTCGCTTGCCCTGGACAACGTTCGCGAGAGCGTCGTCAAGGCCAACCCGGTCTCCAAAGTCCTTTTGATTGAAGGGCCAACGGGGCAACCCGCCGCTCCGTTTTTGGAGTTGGCACTGGGTGCGCAAGCCATGACCGGCCTCCAGTTGGAAACGCGAACGGTTGACTTTCTGCGCGATGGCGATGACAAATCATTGCAACCCTACGACGTCTTGTTTTTGACCGCCATCTCGACCTTGGACGATGTCGTCGTCAAACGCCTTGAGCAGTTTGTGCAAGCTGGCGGCGGGTTAGCTTTATTTTTGGGTGAAGAAACCAATCCCACGTTCTTTCGCGAATCGTTGTATCGACAAGGAGACGGATTATTCTCCGTTCCCATCGGTGCGGCGATTGACGTCCCGTTGCGAGGCGCCGAAGATCCTCCAGACATCAAGGTTACCGACCATCCCTTGTTTTCGGTTTTTGGGAACACCAAGAATTCGCCGTTGGACCTGGTGCAAGTCAAACGGCTCTTCGTACCCGATCCGAATCGACCGAACGACAAAGACAGCGAGTCCTCGGATGGCCAACGAGAGGCGGAAGTTCCTTGTACTTTGCGCGGAAATGCCAACCAACCGTTGATCGTGTTGAACTCTTTCGGAACCGGACGCACGGCTCTAGTGATGACCTCGGCTGGACCGACTTGGAATAATTGGGCGCGCAATCCGACTTTTGTTGTTGCTCTGATGCTGCTCGAAAATGAACTCGCTCGCGGCCGCTATCCGTTCGAAAATCATTTAGTCGGCCAGCCTTGGTCGATTAGTCTGGACCCGAAGAGACATTTGAAAACCGTTTCGATACAGACACCCGAAGCAGGCAGAATTCCCGGACGTTCGCTCATTACCGACGCGGCGGCCGAAGACGCAGGCGGTTTCCGTGCTGCGTTCGAGTTTGACGACGAAGGCCAATTGGTAACGGAACAACCGGGCATCTACCTGGCCAATCTTCGCTCGCTCGAAGGCAATTCTGAAACTCGTTTCGTGGCCTTTGGAGTCGCTTCAACTGAAAGCGACTTAACGATGGCGACTCCACAAAAATTGGTTGCCCAATTTGGCAAGTCAGCGGTCGTCTTGAGCTGGGACGATTTCAATCCTGACCCTGAGAATCCGGACGTCACTCCTTTGACCCGAGTCCTGCTACTCCTTGTTTGTGGACTGTTAGTCGCCGAAGGATTTCTGGCCTATGCCAACAGCTACCATTTGCGGACCGCGCGAGGTGCCGCATGATCGAGTTAAGTTGTTTACTTGGGCAACAAGAGACCCGCGTCGTTTACGGCTTCAATCCAATTCTGCCGATGTTTGAGACCTGGCAAATCGCTGGGTTCATCCTGCTGTTTGTTTTGTTGTTGGCGTTTTCGTTCTGGATGGTTTTGCGGGATACAATCGACGCGCCTCGCAGCCTGCGGGCATTGCTGCTGATTCTGAGGCTTGGCATTTTCGCCGGTATTTTGTTGTTCGTTTTCGAGCTGCAAAAGAGCATGGAAACACGCGTTATCAAACGCTCACGTCTCCCGGTCTTGGTCGACACCAGTCTAAGTATGGGAATCGAGGAGATCCGTGGCGAACAAACTCGCCGACGAATCGACAGCGTCATCGAGTTGTTTCGCGATGTAAATTTCTGGCGACAATTGACTTCGAATCACGACGTCGAGGTCTATCGCTTTGATGAGAACAGCCAGCCGGAATTGGTGGCCTCAAGCGCGCCGCCTGCGAGTACGCTTGAGCCAACGGCGCTAAAGACCCTACCAAGTGTTCTGCCAACCGATATTGCGCGATCCATTTGGTTCGCGGCGGGATTCTTGTTGCTGGCCGGCGGCGGAATGTTGTTGGTCGGTTTCTCGTTGTTGGCGCAATGGCGGGGTAAACCAGCGAATGCCTCCTTCGCGGTTGGTTGGCTGGCGATTTGTGGTGGTGTCGTTTCCTTGGCCGTCTGCGATTTGGCGACTGCAGATTGGCCGTGGAACGATTCGCTAGCCTCGCTATGGCGGGCACCAGCGACGAACGTACAAGAACTGCCGTCAACCCAGTTGGTCGACCAGAATCTCAATGAAGCCGTCGAGCGGATGACCCAAATCAATTGGGAGGAGAAGTTGGCGCCTCGCGGAATGGCCACACGACTCGGCGACTGCGTGCAATACTTGATCAATCGTGAACGTGGCAGTTCAGTTGCGGGCATCGTTGTGGTTTCCGATGGAGCCACGAATGCCGGAACCGAATTGGCTCGCGCTGCGTCGCTCGCGGAAACGGCAAACGTGCCTCTTTTTCCCATCGGAATCGGCAACAATCTAACACCTTCAAACATCGAAATCGCCAGTTGGCAGTTACCGGCGAAGGCCTTTCCGGGGGATCGCTTCGTTGGCAAGGCGTTGGTGCAGCATGCTGGGTTCGCTGGTGCCCTAGTTCGACTGCAAGTCGTTTCGACCGATGACGCCGAAAAAGAACCCGAGGTCATCGAAGACGAACAGGAAATTGTGCTCAGCAACGATGGCAAAGCCACGCCGGTAGATTTCGAGTTGCGGCGAGATGCAGTCGGGTCACGTCGATATCAAGTCCGAATCGCCAAACTCCCTAATGAAATTGATGGCAACGACAACGTTCGAAGTTCCTTGGTGGAGATCGTGGACAAGAAAACCGTCGTGCTGCTCATTGCCGGCGGACCGCATCGCGATTTCCAGTTCTTGCGGAACCAACTGTTTCGCGATCCGACGATTGAGTTGCAAGTCTTCTTGCAGTCGGCAAAAGAGGGTGCAGACCAGGAGGGACACAAAATTTTCAAAGCGTTTCCGCAAACGATGGAGGAACTGGATGCGATCGACTGCATTGTGGCCTTCGATCCCGATTGGTCGGCATTGGAACCGGCGCAAGCCGAGCTGTTGGAAGAGTGGATTGCGAACAAGGCTGGCGGATTGATCGTCACCGCGGGCCCAGTCCACACGCCGGTCTGGACTCGTCTGCCACCTCGCCATTCGGTGATCAGTTTGATCCGCCGCGTGTATCCGGTCGTCTTCTACAATCAAAGCTCCGCCGTTCTCAGCCTTGGTCGATTTGGTGGCGAGAAAGCTTATCCGTTGGAATTCACCCGTGAAGGTCGAGGGGCGGAATTCCTGTGGCTTGGCAGCAACGCCGAAGACAATGATCGAATCTGGAAACAACTCGATGGAGTCTTTGGCTACTACGCAGTCAACGAAGCCAAGCCGGGGGCCGAAATACTCGCTTATTTTTCTGATCCCAAAACTGCTGTCGACGATCGCCTTCCGATTTATCTCGCCAGTCAATA
>JBEBGH010000652.1:0-1507 GCA_040081565.1 Pirellulaceae bacterium | reverse complement strand
CGGCAGACAGGTTTCCCCATTCTCCATCGGTGTAGTCCGGCACAGTCGGGTGAAGAATCTCGTTTAGTTCCCATGCTTGCCGCAGCCGTCCGGTTATTCCCCCGTTGGTGACAAGAAACCTCATAGAAGGGATGTTGCCTTCCTTGTTGGTCGGGTCGCGTCCGTCCTTATCCAGCCATTCGAGTTCGATCAGACAAAGGCGGCGTACCATCTTGGAGATGTAGGCCGTGGCAACTAAAGATGCTTTGGATTCAATTAGTTTTTCCGCCTCCTCGCGCGATTGAGCAAGGAACAGTTCCCGTTTTTTGTCTGAGAATCGTTTTCGCGCATTGGCTTCGATGTGGGGCCAGATTGGGTCGGAACCAAATGCGTCACGCGGAATCTTGGCCTCCATGTCTGTCCGGTTGCATTTCGCATGGGCCGCAGTCAGGTTGTAAAACTCGTTACACGGCGCTAGGGATTTCGGGTAGAGGTGCGAGATGTCAACATCCCCGTTGTAGAGGTCGGCTTGGGTAAATGTGTCCAAACAGAAGGGACATTTGAATCCAGCTTCAACCGCCAGACGATATCTGAGAATGGCGTCTTTCGATGTGGACTGATCTTCGTCTTTTAGTTTCTGGTAAATTCCTTCGCGGTCTTGACGGGTTTTCTTTTGATCCTTGATATGCTGTTCCTTCTTCTTCGTGCTGAAAGCAAGGCTTCGCACCGCTTCAACAACAATGAAGTCAGGCTTGCTCTTGTGTTCACTGATTAGCCGTCGTAACAGCCGCAGAAAAAGCGATAGGCGGTGACGCACCAATCCGTGCCGGATGCCGCCGAGGAATTTCTGCATCGCGACTTCTTTGCTTTCACTCGGTTCGCGCAGCAAGGGTTGAATGGAATCGAGCGTCTGCCCTGCGCTCAGGCTTTCTAGGACTTGTCTGAGGTTACGCAGCGTGGCGGTGGAAAATTTGGCTCGACCTTCGCCCGTACGGGAGACGAGTTCGGGCTGGTCTTCAATCAGTTCGTACCGATTCGCAAACTCCTTGGCCCATTTGTTCAAGACACTTTCTGTGATTTTTATTTCCACGGTTTTCTCGGTGTCGATGGCCGCAGCGATGGAGTTCTTCGGCTTCTTCGGCGATCGCTTTGAACTTTCGTAAATCTCCCGCAAGCGGTTCAGGCTGGGAGTGTCAGGCAGGACCTTCTTGCCGGTGGCCTTGTCAATGACGCGGAGATTGAACAACGCCTGCTCCCATTGAGTTTCACGGAAAACCTCCTTGTTCTTACGAACGACATGGATTGGGCGGCGTGATGGATCGTGCGGCATCAGCAAATCCAAACCTGGATTTCGGTTCTCGAATCGTGGCCAGCGCAGGCCAAGGACGCCGGGGTTCGCACAATCTGTTGTCTTGAAGTAAACGCGCCGATCCTGTCCATTTCGCACAACGACTTGCGTGTCTCCATACAGAAGCCAGTCGGCGGCGGAAACGGTTTGCTCCATATCTTCGTCGTCTAGGTAGGTGAC
>JBEBGH010000324.1:0-6148 GCA_040081565.1 Pirellulaceae bacterium | reverse complement strand
TTGTCGAATGCGATCGAGCAACACCGCGTCGGACACGCGTATCTATTCACCGGAGCCCGGGGAGTCGGCAAAACCTCAACGGCCAGAATTTTTGCCAAGTGTCTGAATTGCGTCGAAGGCCCGACGACGAAACCTTGCAACGAGTGCGATGTGTGCCAGGCAGTCTCGGTCGGCGAAGATGTCGACGTGCTGGAAATCGACGGCGCAAGCAATCGCGGCATCGATGAAATCCGCCAACTGCGGTCAAACGTCAACGTCAGACCCAGTCGCTGCCGCTACAAGATCTACATCATCGACGAAGTCCACATGCTGACGACGCCGGCCTTCAACGCGTTGCTGAAGACGCTCGAGGAACCGCCCGAGCACGTGAAGTTCATATTTTGCACGACCGATCCGCACAAAATCCCAATTACCGTCTTGTCCCGCTGCCAACGATTCGACTTCTCACCGGTTGAAGCGGACGAAATTACTAATTGCCTGCGTGATATCGCGAAAAAAGAAGGTGTCGAGGCCGAAGAGCAAGCTCTGGCGCTGATCGCCAGGCGCGCCAACGGTTCGATGCGAGACAGCCAATCGTTGCTCGAACAAATTTTGTCGTTTTGCGATAAGAAAATCGAAGTCGCTGACGTTTATAAATTGCTGGGGACCGCCGACGTAGGCCGCGTCACGCGGATTGTCTCGGCCATGGTTGTTCGCGACATGCCGGAAGCGATTGCTGAAATCGACGCGGCGTTGAAAACCGGAGTGGACGTCGGGCAACTAGCTCAGCAAGTTGTCGGCTATCTCCGCGACATGATGGCCGCCAAGGTCGGTTGTGACGCTCGGCTGCTGCTGATGGTGGCTGGTGCGGAAGTCGCTCCGTTGATGGAATTGACCCAGCAGATCGGCCTGGAAACGATTTTGTCGATGCTGCAGGTTATCGATCAATCGGTGACCCGCATGCAACACAGCCACCATAGCCGCGTACTGCTGGAGGCTGCCGTTCTGCGATGTTGCGAACTGGAGAACTTGCAGAACATCGCGGATCTACTGGCTGGAGCAAACCTCGGCGAGGCGACTTCTGGAGCTGCAAAGAAAGTCGTATCCGCCGCTCCTCCATCGGTCGCAATTTCGCCGTCATTAACTGCCACGTCGAACGACGCAAAAAAAAAAGCTGACGTAACCCCTCCAAGCGAACCGAAACCCGTCGCATCGTCGATGCCTCCGCCGAAAGCGGAATCTGTCGAAGCAAACCCCACAGGCAGGAACGCTCAAACCGTCAATAATGTGAGTCAACCGCGAGCTCAGGCGGTCGCGCCGTCACCGACTCCCACGGCCCCCGTCAGCGTATCGGCCTTAGCGCCGCCATCTACCGAAGAGCCAGCGGGTAACATTTCGACGACTTTCGACCCATCGCTGGAGCAGATGTGGCGAAAGACACTTGAAGAAGTCGGAGGCATGACCGCGGATTTTGCGGCAGACTTTCTGAGCGTTTCGTTGATCAATCCGAATTCGATCAAGGTTATCCTGCACGAATCGTACAGCGTGCAAATGTGCAATCGCCCCGAACGTCGCCAACAATTCGAAGCCGTATTCGGCAAGTTGCTCAACCGCCAAATCTCCATTCAATTCGAATCGAGTTCGCTTCGAACGGACGCAGAACATTCCATGCCCGCACCCTCGCGCCGGGAAAAAATTCGGCAACTTGAGAAGCATCCCTTCGTAAAATCCGCCACCCAAACGTTCACAGCCGAGGTCACGGACTTCGCGGAACCGAAAACCTACAAAACAAAATAACGACGATTCGCGCGCGTCAAGCCGGTTCGATTGCAGGCATTGTCTTTTCTTCGGTTGCCAGACTCATTCGCATTTCCTTGGCGATCATAGCCATTGTGCTGGAGTACCGACGGCTGAAAATAAGTTGAGCAGGTTCCGGGTTCTTCAAGATAATCCGATTGACGATAATGCCCTTTTGCACAACCAGCGGTCCCGCTTCCATGCCAAGCGTTTGTTCGGTTGAACCCAAAAACCAATTGGGCTTACGCAAAATCCACCCCGAGTCGCTGCGTCGCAAAAACAAACGGCTTTTTGCCGGAAACGAAAACAGCCGTTCCCGATTGAAAACGACCATTTCCCCATCGCGCAGTTGGCTCATACTCGGAAAGATCGTGGCCAACACGGGATCGACAATCAATGATCGCATGTAAATCGCTCTCCGGTACATCGGTCGGAAGAGCGCCGCACAAATCGCGAACAAGCAGACATTGAGCACCAATGCCAAAACCGGGCTGAACGCATAGAGAGCCATCAACGCCGTGCAAACGGATTTATTGGCGATTTCAAAAAGTGCGTCGACGGTTGGAAACGGTGACAGCCAAACGATCAACTCAAATACGAAACGCACCGTACTGATCACGATGATATTCGCCGCGGCAGCCACGATCATCAGCAATTCCAGCGGCAATGTACCGACACCAGCGATCCGCGGAGCGTCGTCCGGTACGGCAGCTCCCTCTGACACAGCCAAACGAATCACGATCAAGGTAATGATGGCCGAATAGGTTTCCACTCGATCCAGCAATTGCGCGATGGGTTTGCTGACTTTTGAAAACCGTGGGATCGACGTCGCCAGCGTTAACGTGAGAAACACCCAAAATACGCCCGGATGCTTGAGTACCGGATTTTGGCTGACAAGGTGATTCTGCTCGAGCCAAGTCCCTTCGCCGAACTGAGCCATCCCCGCCAGGCAAGTAATTCCGAAGTAAGGTGAGAGGGCGATTGGCGCCAGTGGTCCCAACCATTCGCTCGCCGAAACTTGCTCGGTAATCCGCGCGGCAAGCTTTTGATCCTCAGGCCTCAAAGGCTGTTCGCCGCCAAGTTGGCCGCAAGCAACTTGAGACGGGACGATTGCCAACATCAGAATCGCGAAAAAACAAACCGCGGTTTTTCGGAAGGAGCTCATGCGGGCGAAAGTTCTTTTTGGGTTTGCGTAGGCTTGGTTTTCAGCGACATTCGAGACATAATTTCGATTCCCGCCGATGGGATGTCCAGTAGGCTACAGACTCTGTGCACGCCCGATTCGCCGGAACGGAAATTTTGCTTTGACTCACGGAGTCCGGAAATTACGGCCCGCGAATTCGGTGGTTAATTCGAAAACGGATTTTGTTTCTTCGAAATATTTATTGGAAATTCAATGAGTTTGTTTGCTGGCTTGGAACATATTGTTCGGGAAGATGAACCTTTAGCTCCCTACACATCGTTGAATTTGGGCGGCAAAGCTCAGTATTTTGCCGAACCAACGAACCAGGAAGAATTGCTCGAATTGGTTCGTCGTGGTCGCGCTGACAATCTTTCGCTGCGCGTGATCGGCGGCGGAAGTAACTTGATCGTCCGTGACGAAGGAGTCCGCGGTCTGGTGATTCATCTGTCCGCACCGAACTTCAACAAGCTTGAGGTCCATGGTGATCGAATGACTGTTGGCGGCGGGGTGCGGCTGTCACATTTTGTTGCGACAAGTGCCCGTGAGGGATTCGTTGGTCCGGAGCATCTCGTGGGACTTCCCGGCACTGTCGGAGGTGCGTTGCATTGCAACACCGGTTCCGGCGGCAACGACATTGGAAACTGGTGCACCAAAGCGACAGCGTTGACTCGAGCAGGCGAAGTCGTCGTTAGAACTGCGGACAACATGAGCTTTTCCTACCTCTCCAGCAGCCTGAATGAACTGGCGATCATCGAAGCCGAGTTTCAATTCGAGCGTGACAACGCAGAAAAGCTGACACGGCAAATGCAACGCAACTGGATTGTGCGCCGCGTGCGGCAACCGGCAATTGACGAGCCTAATGCATACATCTTCAAGGATCATGGCGGCGAGCCAGCCAGTGAGTTGATCGAGCGGGCGGGGCTTAAGGGCAAACACGTCGGCCACGTGACGATGTTCGACCAGAATCCGAATTACTTTATCGTGCGGAGCGGCGCGAAGGCCGCCGACGTTCTGCAACTCGTCGAACTGGTCCGAGCGCAAGTCCGGGAGCGGTTGGGAATCGAACTTTCTCTGGCCGTCCAGATTTGGTAGTCCGCGTTCGCCGCATTTTTAGGTGTTGAACAAGAAGTGGCAGATGTCGCCGTCTTGCATGATGTAGGCTTTGCCTTCGATTCGAAGTTTCCCGGCGGCCCGGATTTTCGCTTCTGTTTCGAATGTTTCGAGATCGTTCAGCGAATAGATTTCGACGCGGATAAATCCCTTTTCGAAGTCTGAGTGGATCACGCCCGCCGCTTGTGGAGCGGTGCAACCGACGGGAATGGTCCAGGCGCGAACTTCTTTTTCGCCAGCCGTAAAGTAGCTTTGCAGGCCCAGCGTCTTGTATGCTTCTCGGGCCAGGACCGAAAGCGCGGGTTCTTTCAGCCCGACCGCTTCCAGCATTTCGTGGCGATCCGCCTCTTCAAGTTCCGCGATTTCCGACTCGAGCTTCGCACAAACCGGGACGACCCCCGCGCCAACCTTGGCGGCGTACTCGCGAACCTTTTGAACCAGTGGGCTGCGGCCCTCAAGATCATTGTCATCGACATTCGCCACATAGAGGATCGGTTTGGCGCTGAGGAGGCCGAAGGCATCGACGACCTTTTTCTCATCGGGTTTCATTTCCATCTTTCGCAGCGGCTGTTCGGTTGCGAGATGGGCTTGGCATTTCTTGATGACTTCCAGGCGAAGTTTCGCTTCCTTGTCCGGCAAACGTGCGGCCCGCTCGACTTTTGGCAGCGCGTTGTCGAGCAGTTCCATGTCGGCCAGCATCAATTCGATTTCGATGGTTTCGATATCCGAGATCGGGTCGACGTTCCCGGCCACATGGATCACGTCGGGATCTTCGAAGCACCGGACGACTTGCAGAATCGCATCGACCTCGCGAATGTGGCTGAGGAATTTATTTCCGAGCCCCTGGCCCTCGCTGGCTCCCTTTACGATGCCGGCGATGTCGACGAGTTTCAAGGACGCGGGGATGACCTTTTGTGGCGGAATGTACTTGGTGATCCGTCCCAAGCGGTCGTCGGGCACGGGCACGATCCCTTCGTTCGGCTCGATCGTGCAGAACGGGTAGTTCGCAGCCTGGGCTGCTTTGGAACTGGTTAACGCATTAAAAAGAGTACTCTTCCCGACGTTGGGAAGGCCGACGATGCCTGCTTCCATTTTCTTCCGTTAAGTCCCGATAGGGCGGTGAACAACCAAAAATTGAGTTTCAATATTATCGCGATCAGCTGATTGTTACCATGGCAGACGACATTCGTTCCGCGTTGGGAGTGATGTTCGGTTTGTCGCATGGTTCGCCCATGGAACGAAATTGTCGAACCACGTCACGTTCGGGCGTGTCCAGAGTTAGCACTTGTCCGCAACTTGATCGCTGCGAGGACTGGCTTATTCTCATCCGTCCGTCATTTGGGTTGCGACGATTTGACTGGTAAGATTTAAACTGGCGGCGCATAATGAATTAGTCATTCCCGCCTTAAAAAGGAACACGCTCCCGTAGCTCAGTGGATAGAGCGAGGCTTTCCTAAAGCCTAGGTCGCAGGTTCGATTCCTGTCGGGGGTATCACAAGCCTTGGAAACCTCAGCGTTTTCGAGGCTTTTTGTGTTTCACGGGGCGCTATGGGACGTGATCAAAGGATGTGGTCAGTCGATCGATGCCCGATCGTGGGATGTGCTTTATTCCTCGCGATATGCGACTTCGCTCGGCGGCGCAGACTCCGATCGGGTAGACTTCAAGGTCTTAGTTCTCAATGCCGATGGGATACGCAAAGTCGTCAATCTCTGGAGTCTGATTGGACCGGGTGACGAAGGCGAACTAGTAATTACGATCTGTTGCAAGGCGAGGATTGAGCGAATGGCCCCAAACATCATTGCCCCGACGATCAAAGTCACAGTCAAACAGGAGCGGGCTTTCAAATTCCTATGGCTGAAGTATGTTCGCGGGTTCAATCCCACGCACCATTGTGCCCGCTGCCTGAACGGGAACTATAGCACGCTATTCCCCTATTCGTCGGGCCACGTACCGCCACAGACCATCGATGGCGTCCTAGACCTCAATCAAGCGTTCGCCGAGACGGGTTTTGGGGATGATTTTGGATTTTGTGGGTGCGCAGCGTGAGCGGAGCGGGTGGCCGCTGTTGTGATTTCGAG
>JBEBGH010000050.1:0-21651 GCA_040081565.1 Pirellulaceae bacterium | reverse complement strand
TCACACCTTTCGAACTTGAGGTGACGATTGAGGGCTGTTCGGGAGGACCAATGATCGCGACTCCATGCAGGGCGTCCTTGACATCCGCGCGGCCGATGACGTTTCCACCAGCGTCGAAAACGAAGACGCCTCCGGATGTATCCGCCAACACCAGTCTCGAAGGGCCCCATGTCGCGAGCGAAAGTGGTTCGATTTCGTTTTCAAAAACTTGCGAACTGATCGGTGTTTTATGCCATGTCTGAGCAATCGCATCGTAGGTCGCCAACTGCCAGTTCGAGTTTGAGTCGACCGCGATCCCGTGGAGGTTCCCAACGTGATTGGCGGCCAAGCGAACGAATTTTAAATCGACGGGGACCGGTTTAGCTTTGCCGGGAGATCCTGCAGCATTTTCCAGCTCCAAAAGTGCACCGGCAGAAATCGCAAAAATCTTGTTGCCAATGCTTGCCAGCGAATCGAGCGATTCTGCCGCGATCAATTGGGGATCTTCGCCGTCTAGATTGTAGGAATTAAGTCCTCGTTTTTGGAAAGCGACCAGAAGCCGACCGTCTTGTCCGTTTGTGAATTGGCAATCGAGTACACGATCACCGCGATCAGCTTCGATTCGCTTCACCAATTTCCAATCTTTGTCGAAGATCGAAACATTTTGCCCAAGCACGGAAAACGCAGCGAATTTTGGTTCGGATGCGGTCGGCAAAATTCGCAGGCAACTGACGCCATCGCCTGCGGGCAAATCAAGCACTTTTCGAATGATTAGCTTTCCCGCTTCGTCCAATTCGCAAATCGTTCGCCAGCCGTCGAATACAAACAACTTATTCAGACCAACGTAAACGTTTCCCGCACGCTGAAGTTCAGTGTTCCGCCAGACCTGCGTCGAATCCAGAGCTTTGGCAGTCGAACGTGGGTCAGTCGCCGATGATTCGGTGCCAAGTAGCGGACGCGCGCTCACCAGTTCCAGCTTTCGTTTGTAGCGTTCCACGAATTGCTCGTAGTCACGGGTCATTTCCTGCGAGAGCTTCTCACCGTTAGACGTTCGTTCGATTGCCGCCTGCAATTCCATGGCCCAGCCGGATTCGGCGATACTGCGGGCGTATTCGATCGTTCGGTCTTTGGCGATGACGACCACCGCTGGCATGTTTACCAGGCGAATGGATTGTGCTGTCTTGAGTTCTTGATCGAATAACCATTTCACATTTAGCTTCAGGGCTTGTGCCGTTTGGGACAGCGATCGGTTCACGAAAGGAATTGAATTTGCGTTCGGGTCAGTAATTGAATCAACTTGATCTTCGGCGTACACACAAAAGATTTGGACTGGTTCGGTGGACTTAAGGCTTGCAATCGTTTGTTGGACTTCGTTGAGGCGAGCGATCGCGCCAGGCCCAGTCAAACCTGAGAGCCATATCAAGGCACTGGTACGACCCTCAAGTTCGTTGAGTGGGAATTCCTTCCCGTCCTGCAGAAACAGCCGCGTCGACTCGACGGGTTTTCCAATCGACTCACAAGGAAATGGCTCAGGAATCGCGATGAATTGTTGAACGGGAGTGGCGTTTCGAGGTATCTGCACCGTCCATGATTCGGAAGGAATAGCTTCATTGAATCGTGCCTTGTGAAAGCGAACGAAGAACTGAATTTCGCCAACTTCGCTGCTGCTGGTAACCAGAGGATCGAGCAAAGTTTTCGGTAAGGTCATTTGGCGTACGAGCAATGTCTTTTGGTCAATCCACAAGCCAAATTTGGAATCGCCGTTTTCCAATTCCAGATGGTAACAAGGTTGTCCGTCAACTTTGGAGTCACTGGTGCGAAGCAGCTTTTGTGGCTCAAGCAGCTTCATCCCGTTAAGTCGACCGGTCAACCAACTGATTGTCGGGGGAATGAACAATTCTAATTTGCTTTGATCATCTTCGCGCAACGGCAGCTCTGAATAACCCGTCGCAAAATGCCTGGCGATGGAATCCCCCAACAATCGTGAGAGACCGTTTCCGTTTTCGTCCGGGACAAGCATCCATTGATTATCGAGATTGCCGGAGTCAATGTCGTAAACAAAGCAGCCCAAACGTCGACCGTCGCCGCGGATTTCCGCATTGAACCACAATGCCGAAAGTTGCCCTTCTCGTTGCCACGCGACGCGCCAAGCTTGTTCTTCCTGGATGTTACGTCCATCCATGGTGTAACTCAAATACAGAACCGCTTCGTCTTGATAGGACTTGGCGGACGAATAGGCTTGCTTCGACTTGTTGTAGATTTGTTCGGCGGAGAGTCCGTCGGCGAAGTTGGTTTGTGATGACTCTTTGGAAATGGGTTTCTTATCGGTCTCGCTTTGGCAACCAAGCGACAGCATTAGTGCCAAGATCGTTGCAGCAAGAATTGAATGAAAGCGGGTCATCGTCGTCCTTTTTTACGGAGTGATTTTGAGGGTCGTGCCCGGCTGGGAATACCGGGCCTTTCTTCAATGCACTGACTCTAACAAAGCGAGCGGAGATTGGTAAACGTCGAATTCTAATGGGATCGCCCACATTGCCGCACTGTCAGGGCTTGTTGACGATTTAGCCGGGAAATGAATAAGATCAACTCAGGTCAAATTTGAGAGCCGTTCTCAAGTCTTCCCTGAACTACTTGTTGCTGCCGCCAAATTTCAGAACCGTGTCTCCGCAACCCTCGATTTCCGTCGCTGAACTTAATCAATTCGCGCAAGCGAACCAGATTCGCAGCCTCCAGTCAAACCGCGCGAATTCAATCGATTCATTGGCGTCCCAAGTCCGTTCGGCCTTATCCCAACCGCAAGACTATCCTCCTTTTGCCGATTCGATTTTACCCGATGACCACGTGGCAATTGTCGTTGAAAGTCCCTTGCCGCGAGTGAACGAGGTCGTTGAACTCGTTGCCGTTCAAATTGCAGAGGGGCGAAATGTCCAAGTCACTATCGTTGTCACACCAACCGCTTGGGAGCACTTTTGGAAGGATCGTCCGACTACCTTCACAGTAGTGTCCCACGATGCCGCCGACCCTCAAACGTTAGCACGCCTGGCGATCGACCGAGATGACGAGCCGCTTTACGTCAACCGTGTGTTGTTCGATGCGGACGTTGTGATTCCAATTGGATGCTTGTCGGTTAGAGAACGAATGCAGAACCAAGACTGTGTTGTTCCGGCGTTTTTGGGACGCGAAAACCAGGAGCGATTTGTAAGTTCGACAAATTCTGAAAAGCGTCGGTTGATTCGGATGGTGAGCGAAAATTTGGGGACGTTCGCGGGGTGCCAAGTCGTGCTGGGGCCGGGCGGAGAAGTCGATTTAGTCCTGTCCGGCGAAAGCGAAAGTATCCGGGAGTCGGCGATTGATTGCCTTGAGAAAAACTGGAAGTACATCTTGCAGGAAAGATACCCGGTCGTATTGGGCACTTTAGAGTCTCCGGCTTATGCGCAAACGTGGGATGAGCTGGCAGGCGCGTTGGTGACCGCGCGAACCTGTGCCGCAGCCGGTGGAGCCTTAGTTTTAGTTACACAGCTCAGTCACCGACCGCCGCGTGACTTGCGTGCCGCTCTGGACGGGACGTTAGGTGCCGCCTCGAGTAAAGCCTCAAAACTGGTGCAGCAGGTCGCTGAGATTGCGGCCTTGCATCCGATCTATCTGGTTTCGGCCTTGAAGCAAGCTGACGTTGAGAATTTGGGCATTGGGCATGTAACAAACCTGATGGAATTGACTCGACTCATTGAACGTAACGGGGCGGCGTTGTTAGTGCGCGACGCAGATCAGGCAGTTGTTGAGTTTTCAGAACAGGTTCCGGTTTTGTAATTTTTTTTTAGGGAAACCTCTTGGCAATGATTGGGACTGCGCTCGGAATTCAGATCGCTTGCGACCGTTTCTTGATCAAAGGCGTTGATCGCGCGAAGTGGCTGCATAACTTCTGCACGGCTGACATTAATCGCCTTGAAATTGGCGATTCGGCGGAGGCATTGGTGCTCAATGGAAAGGGCAAGACGATTGGCTGGATGCATGTGTTTTCTCGAACGGAGGGTTTGCAAGTTCTCACTCCGACCGGATCAGCTGCACGATTAATTGAACACTTCGAACGCTATGTGATTCGCGAGGACGTTAGTTTTGAGATCGCGAACGACCCGCCAATCGACTTTTTCTTGTGGGGTCCACAATCCATTGAGAAATTTCGCGAGCAAACGGGAGTTCTGCTGGTCGGTAATCAAAGTCTCCGTACCGTTTTGAATGGTCAGGAAGTCTGGGCGACTCAAATCACTATGATTGGTCCAGGAATTCTGGTTGAGGTGGCACCGCAGAGTTTAAGCGATCCGGAGGCGTGGTTTTCTTCGACCGGCTTTGAGGAAGGAACGGGCGAAGAGTTGGCTTGGCACAGAATCCGGCATCGCTGTCCGAAATGGGGAACGGACTTTTCCGACGAGTCGCTGCCGCAGGAGTTGGTGCGCGATGACTTGTGCATTTCGTTTACCAAAGGTTGTTACCTCGGCCAAGAAACCGTGGCTCGAATTGACGCACTTGGGCACGTAAATCGGGTGCTCGCTGTCGTGTCCATCGAAACGGCGGCCGATTTGGTTTTGCCTGAGGACGCCTTCCAGGGGGAAAACAAAGTTGGTCAGTTGACCTCAGTCGTTCCAGATCTGGAAAATGAGGACCGGCATCTGGGGCTCGCAACTCTCAAACGCAGCGTTGCCCAATCGGGTTCCGCCTTGCAAATTGGCGGGGCGATGGCCTCGGTGGTTGAACCGTTGGCGGCAAACCGTTAACTTTGTGCTTGCGATTGTCGAACCATAAACTTTTTTTAGAACCATTCAGGACTATCACGAATATGAGCCATCGAGCCAAAGTTGACGCCGCCACCAAGGAACTCGACCTTAAAAACAAAAAATATCAATTGAAGATCGAAACCAATCACGGAGACATTCTGCTGGACTTGAATCCTGCCAAGGCTCCGGAACATTGTCGCAATATGATCGGCTTGGCGAAAAGCGGTTTTTATGATGGCCTTGGTTTTCATCGAATCATCAGCGGATTCATGATTCAGGGGGGATGCCCAGAAGGTAGCGGAACCGGCGGCCCCGGTTATCAAATTGCAGCCGAATTTAATGACACGCTGCACGACTCCGGCGTGCTATCGATGGCTCGATCGGCAAGTCCTAATTCGGCCGGCAGCCAGTTCTTTATTTGTCTTGGTCGCCACGCCTACCTCGATCGCCAGTACACGGCGTTCGGTAAAACGGCGAACGAAGAAAGCATGAACGTCGTTCGTAAAATCGGTGCCCTGGCGACCGATGGAAACGATCGCCCCAAGACTCCAGCGACAATTACAAAAATCACGGTGGTTGAGTCCTAAGCCATGGCGCGCAGCGTGCCCGATTTTGTTCCGCTGACGAGCTACCGAAGATTCGGCGAAGCTGAAATGGTGCACCGCTCGCGTTGTTTCTTGGAGACCATCCGCCGTCGCAGAACGGTTCGAGAATTTTCGAACCAACCGATTCCGGACGAAGTGCTGACGAATGCAATTTATGCCGCGGGCACGGCGCCCAATGGAGCCAACTTGCAGCCGTGGCACTTTGTGGTCATTCGTGATCAGGCAGTCAAGCAACGAATTCGCGAGGCGGCTGAAGTTGAGGAGCGAGACTTCTACGAAAACCGGGCTCCCCAAGAATGGCTGGATGCTCTTGCGCCGCTAGGGACCGACGAGCACAAGGCCTTCCTGGAGACAGCTCCGGCGCTGATTGCGATTTTTGCAAAGGCTTACGAGTTGCGCGACGACGGCAAACATGTGAAGAACTATTACGTCTCAGAATCGGTCGGAATCGCGACGGGCTTTCTGATTTCCTCGTTGCACTTTGCTGGATTGGCAACGTTAACTCACACGCCGAGCCCGATGGCCTTCTTGAATGACATCTTGGAAAGACCGAAAAACGAGAGGCCCTACCTGTTGCTGGTCGTTGGCTATCCTGCTGACAATGTTCTCGTGCCGAACATTTCTAAAAAGCCCTTGGCCGAAATTTGCTCGTTTCGATAGAAATAGAGAACGGCTCATTCAGATCCCTCCTGAACCCCCTTGCCCTCCCGTTTTTAGCTTTTGCTAGCGTTTATGTTTGCGCGGTGACATTGTTTGGTAGATGCGACGGCGAATGCGTTCAAATTCGCCGTCCAAACTAGTCGATAAAAATTTGTGGAATGCGCAAACTCTGCTGACTTATGGCACGCTCCAGATGTCGGGGATCGAAACTACTCTTTTGCGCAGTGCCGTATTCCACCCGGGAACATCTGCCAGTGCGACGACCAATCCAACTACCATTGACTGCGATATTGCCGCTGATGTTGTCGCCGCTGGCGCCGACCATGGTCCGCGCTCAAGATGCTGTATCCATCGCGCAGTCTCAGGATGAGTCACGCATTGAAGAGGCCTTTCGATTAGCGGCTGGATTTTATGAACGCAGCCAATGGGCCGAGAGCGCCCAGTCTTTAGAGGCATTTGTACTCAATTTTCCCGAAGCGGCTCAAACAAAAATTGCTTACTACTATTTGGGCGAGTCGCATCTGCAATTGGACCAACTGACTGAAGCTCGCAGTGCCTACCAGACGTTCGTCCTGGAAAATGAAGGCCATCCCCTGCACGAGCGCGCGGTATTTCGAGTCGCGGAAATCATGCACCGCACGGATAATCCGCATACGTCACGCATGCTGGATGCTTTCTTGGCGGCATTTCCTAAATCGGAGTGGCGGGAATATGCCTTGCTCTACTCCGGCAGCTGTGCGTTGGCCAAAGGCGAACACGCAGCAGCCTTGATAACATTTGAGAATGCGTTGCAGGAATTTCCTCTGGGTCAACTCTCAAGCGAATTTCGATTTGGGCTTGCCACTGCAATGCTGGAAACCGGCGAGGTTGCAGAGGCAACTCGTTTTTTCGAAATGCTCGTCGATGACTCGAACGAAATGATTCGCGACAAGGCAAAAATGAAAATTGCCGCGATCCGCGTGAGTCAGGGCAAAGACGCAGAAGCTCAATTAATGCTCGAGGAGCTTTCGCAAACGAATCCAGCAGACGGCAGGAACCGAGGGGAAGCGAGATTTCTTTTGGCTCGAACCCAGATGAATAAACGTGATTGGGTTGCTGCAGAGCGTGAGATCGAGCAGGCGATTGCCGAAGGTTTGGACGATCCGTTGGCCGCGGCTGCTTTGCATGACTCGGCCATCATAGCCTTCGAACAAAAGGACATGACCAAGGTCGAATCCGCGACTCGCGAATTGATGCGGCGTTTCCCCGACAGCGACTTTGGCGAGTCCGCCTGCGGGTTGCTCTTGCAGTCCCTGTTGTCGCAAAAAAAATACGAAGAGATTCTGGCAACGTTTGGGGATCCAAAGGATGGAATTCGCGAGGATTTGTTGGCCAATCCAAACGCGACGGAGATTTTCGGGCGGGCATTGTATGCTGAGCAAAAATATGACCGCTCAACCGAAGTATTCAATAAGTTAATCTTGGAAAACTCTAATGCGTCCGCGGAACAACTAAACGCGTGGCGATATTTTTTCGCGGCCTCATTGCTGGGGATTGGCAAGTCGGAAGACGCTCGTTCCGAACTCGCGAAAGTTGATCAGAATTCCGTTCCCGAGCAGTTCAGAGCATCTTGGAATTTGGTTTTTGGAATCGCCGAAGAAACTCTTGAGAATTGGCCGGCGGCGCGCGAAAGATTCGAGGCGTGTCTTGCGGCAAATCCAACGGAATCCGAAGTTGCCAGAGCCAGAGATGGACTGTTGACCACTCTCGTTCGCCTTGAGAAGACGGATGAAGCCTTAAGAAAGATCGAGCAATACTCAACTGGTAATGGCTGGAATCCAACGCCCGCAAGATTGCAGCAATTAGCGGATTTCGCTTTCAAAAACAAAGACTATGCCACGGCCGAACGCTGCTACAACGATTTGGTAAGGCAATCGAAAGAGCGCGGTCAGGTCGCGGTCGGACTAGCTGGCATTGGCTGGATCGCGTTTGAGAAAAACGACTTCGTTCGAGCCGTGATGTACTTCGAACAGCTCTTGACGAATCATGCCGACTATTCGGGCCTCAGCGACATTCACCTCGCGATGGCCAAAATCAGCGAGCAAACTGGCGATTGGGCTGCGGCCGCTCGTTACTTCCGACTTGTAGCCGAATCAAAACTTGATGCACAAATCCGCCAATTGGCTAAATACAAACAGGCGGTCGCGCTGCGCAAGACGAATGGCATTACCGAAATGGCTGCGGCCAAACGAATCTTGGAAGCGCTGATCGAAGAGCGAGAGGAAAATTATCCTCGTGAATACGCGCTCTATGAACTTTCGTGGCTGGAACAGAGTGGAGGCAACCTGGACCGGGGCACTGCGTTGCTGGAAGAAATTGTCGAGCGTTATCCGGAAAGTGTCCTTTGGCCCGATACAGCCTTGCGAGTTGCACAGGTTCGGTTCTCAGGCGGTCGGTATGACGAAGCCACTGGTTTGATCAACCAACTGCTCTCCAGAGAATTGGTGCCTGAGATCAAATTGCGAACGACTTTTTTGCAAGGTCAGGTCGCGGCGAAGGAACAGCGCTGGGCGGATGTGGAGTCGGCAATGTCCACGATCGCTAGCGCTGAAGCAGAAGCCGCGCTACGATTTCAAGCGGGTTATTGGCTCGCCGAGTCATCCTATCAACGAAAAGACTTCCCCACGGCCTTGACTCGATTCGAACAAGTTGCCCGGCAAGGAACAGCCTCCCACTCGCTTCTGGACCCATGGATCAAACTGCGATTTGGCCAATGCAATGCCCATCAGGGCAACTGGAAAACTGCCTACGAGCTTGCCATTGAAGGACAAAAAAAATATCCGCAGTTTGAACTTAATTATGAGTTTCGATTTTTGCAGGGACGAGCAGAATTCGCCAAAGGCGATTTGAATTTGGCTCTCGATTCTTTCCGCAGTGTGGTGGCAAACCCAGCGGCAGCCAAGCAAGAGACGGCGGCCCAGAGCCAATGGAGAATTGGCGAAACGCTGTTACTGCAAGAAAAGTATGCCGAGGCCATTGCGGCCTACTACCGTGTCGATTCGCTATACGATTTTCCGCATTGGCGTGCCGCGGCCATGCTCCAGGCCGGCAAATGCCAGGAGAAGTTGCGGAATTATCGTCAAGCCATGATTTTGTACAACAACTTGGTCAAAAAATTCCCCAATAGTGAATTTGCTGATCAAGCCAGAATTCGCCTGACGGCTCTGGAGCGTCAAGTGAAAAATGAACCTGCAGACCCACGACGTCTGCGCTAACCAACCAATGATTCCGTCAAAAAAGTGGAAGATGATGAATAAATTATTTTTAATCAGCTGCTGTTTGAGCTGCCTTTTCTGTATCGGCGAAGCCAAATCGTTTGGCCAGGAGACCTCGGGTTTCGAAACCAAACCCGCCGCTTCCTCTAACCCAAGTTCTGATTCGGCGGGAGAGACCACGATCGTAAATTCTCGCCGTCTGACCGAAGTTATTTACGCTGGCGGGCCGTTGATGATCCCGATCGCGTTATGTTCGTTTGGCTTGATGGTTTTCTTTTTCGAGCGCATGTTCAGTCTGCGCAAAGGCCGCATTATTCCCGGTCCATTTGCGAAAAAATTTCTCGAACAACTCAAAGCTGGTCAGATCAACCGCGATTCGGCGATCGCTTTGTGCGAGAAGAACAATTCGTGCATTGCTCGCGTTTTTATGGCGGGAATCCAAAAGTGGGGCCGCTCCGGCGTGGAAGTCGAGCAGGCAATTTTGGATGCCGGCGAACGGGTTTCGAATGAGCTGCGAAGGTACCTGCGACTCATCAATGGTATCTCAACAGTTTCACCGCTGTTGGGGCTGCTGGGGACCGTGTTGGGAATGATCCAGGCTTTCGATGCGATTTCCGCCGTGAACGCCGATGCAGCAGATCCTAAGGCCTTAATCGCGACTGGTATCAGTACGGCATTGATTACGACGGCCGCCGGTCTGACGGTGGCGATCCCAGCCTTGATCGCCTACCTCTACTTCAGCGGAGTTGTGGACAAACGAATCGTAGAAATTGATGCGTTGGGAATGAAAGTGGTCAACATTATCTCAGCAGAGGCCCTTGCGGGAGAACAACACCGCGCGACAGGTCGAACTCGTAAATCTGCTGCCTAGAGCCGGAGGAACAAAGATGCCACTTAAGGTCCAACGCGACGACGAAATTTCTATCAACATGACACCGATGATCGATATCGTGTTCTTGTTGATTATTTTTTTCATGGTCGGCACTAAATTTACAGAAATTTCGGAAGCCGAACGCGATATCGCGCTGACAGTTCCGGAAGTCAAGGATGGGCAAGCGCTCGCCAAGTCTCCCGAGAAAAGAGTCATTAACATCTACCGAGATGGCAGTATCGCGCTGGACACACAAAAGTTGACGCTGGAAGACTTGGAGAACCAATTGCGGGAAGCAAAGGCCCAATATCCGGCAACAGGAGTCGTCGTGCGAGGCGACTCGGAAAGTCTTTATCAGCACGTGGCACAAGTGATCGCCGCCTGCCGAGACGCCAAAATTAATGACTTGAACATTGCCGTAAAACCAACAAAACTTCGTTAACCAGAAACACAATTCCATCGGCTATGCCAAGTATGTTGGGCCAGATTTCGGATTTCCTGAGCCTCCCCATCGCCGGGACTCCGATTGCCGGTTGGCATCTGGTCTTGTTGGCGATCTTGGTCTTGCCATTTGTGTTGGTTGGTACTGTGTTTCGCAAACAATGGGACCGCACGCCAGGTGTTTGGAAGTGCATGATCCTGTCCGCCATTGCCCATTTTGGTCTTTTGGTTGTGGCATATTCAACTCAGTACCATGTCATCGCCGGTGCCAAAGCAAACGGAGACGCAACCCCAATCAAGGTCATCGAAAGTGATGAACGGATTGAACTTGCCGACGAAGAATCGGCCCCCAAAGTAGAGTCTTGGGACCAATTCACTGGCGAACAACCCACACCCCAAATCAATCCGTTGGAACGCCCACGCGAGGAACCGGAATTGATGGTGGAACGAGTCTGGGATACAACGCCACCAGCCGTCGCCGAGAATTCTGCAGAGTTGCCGGCCGAAATGCCGGCGGCACCAGAATTAAAAATGGAGACGACAAAACCCAACGATTTGCCAATGCTCAGCGGCTTAGACCCGGTGTTGCCCAATACCGCAAGTCCAACCCCAACACCAATTGATCGCGACATCAGTTCGCAAGAGATTGCAAGTCCGCCAAATGAGACGCCTCAGCTCGCGGAATCGACACCGCCTCTCGAAATTCCAATGGAACTGCCGCAACCCGAAACAAATATTGCACAGAACAACGCGGATGCGGCTCCCCTGCCCCCTAACGATCGAATGTTTGACGAATTAACAAGTCCTTCGACGAATCCAGTTCCCAGCCAGCAAGCTTCTTTTGAAAAAGATCAACCGCGTCCACTTTTTATTCCTCGCCGGTTTGGTGATTCTCAGCCTATGCCGAAAATTTATGCATTGCGCGTCCCAGAAGGTCGCTTACAAACGGTTGAGGAGCAAGGCGGCTCAGTTGAGACCGAACAGGCGGTCGAGGCCGCGCTGGCATATATGGCCGCCACTCAATCTCCGGATGGACGATGGTCATCGCGATTGACCAATGGCGGCATTGAGCGCAAGGTACTGGGGCATGACCGTCAAGGTGCCGGATCCCGAGCCGACTGCGGAATCACGGGCCTTGCAGTTCTTGCGTTTTTGTCCGCAGGTCATACCCAATTCGAAGGCAAGTACAAGCAAACGGTCGCGACTGCCTTGCAATTCTTATCCGACCACCAAGCCCCGGATGGTTGCTTGGCTGGCGAGGCTCAGCTGTTTGAGCGAACGTATTGTCATAGCATGGCGACGTTGGCCATCAGCGAGGCGTTAGCGGTAACCGGAGATGCCAAGCTGACCCCAATCGTGCGGCGTGCCGTCGAATATTCGGTGCGATCACAAAGCACGATCGATGGCGGCTGGCGTTATCAATCTGGCGACTCCGGCGACATGAGCCAATTTGGTTGGAAGGTTCTCGCCCTTCATAGCGCTTCGTTGGGCGGTATTGAAATTCCCGACGCAACGCTGGCGGGCATGCACAAGTTTCTTGAGCATTGCACCCGAGGGAGTCACAAAGGCCTTGGTTGTTATCGCCCCGGTGATGCGCATACGCCCACGATGACTGCTGAAGCTCTGGCTTGCCGGTTCTTGCTCAAAGAAGAAGTCGCGCCAGAAACGATCGAAGAGGCGATGAGTTTGATTCGTCAGAACCCGCCATCGGAAAACGAAGTCAACTATTACTATTGGTACTATGCCACCATGGCTGCACATCACTCCGGTGGCCGATACTGGACCGAATGGAATGATCGATTAAAGCCGGTTTTATTATCACACCAAGTCCGCAGCGGACCTGAAGCCGGCTCTTGGCCAGCCGATGGACTTTGGTCGGGTTACGGCGGGACGATTTATTCGACCGCCATGGCGACCCTGTGTTTGGAAGCCTACTATCGATATGTTTCCATCGAGCAGTTGAAGAAATAGAAACCACTAGATCGCCCATTCTTGGGCAATGTGGAGAGCCAAAGCAAACTCGCTTCTGACAGTATGCGGTTCCGTGGAACGGCCAATTTCCGCAGAAATTCGTGAAAAACGACGCCTGCGATCAGTTCTTTTTGGTATTTGGCTTTTGCCGCGTTCGCAGTAAAACTATGAACTTGGAACTGGACAAGAAGTCCGGATCGCGAGCGCAAGGAAGCCGTCGCCGTATGAAAAATCTCAATCGAGCTTTATTCAAAGCCTTTAAATACCGCTGGTCCATCATCGGTTCTTTTGTCTGCTCAATTATGGTAGCAGCCTGCTGGGGAGCCAACCTCGGTGCAGTATATCCGTTCATGGAAGTGGTTCTCAAAAACCACACGCTATCAGAGTGGGCCGACGAGCAAATCGCTACATCGGTTGCCAGCATCAACAAACTCGAGGAAAAGTCGCGGACGCTCCAGCTAGAACTGGAACAAGAACCCAAATCGAACACGCGAACCTTGGAAAAAAAGATCGCGGCTTGCAACGCGGAAATCGAGTCTCACCGTCGTTCTATTGCGTCGACTGGAAAATTTTTGCCGTGGATCAAGAAATATGCACCGAATGATCCCTACCAAACCTTGATGGTCATTATCGGGATGCTGTTGGGGGCCACGTTTCTGCGCGGAGTTTTTCTGATCGGCAATATGGTTCTGGTAGCGCGGGTCGGTCAACGAACCAATCTCGATCTGCAAAACGATATCTTTCGCAATGTCCTGAACATGGAATTGAGTGAGTTGGATGTCAAGGGAACGGGTGATCTAATCAGTCGTATTCGCGGTGAGACTGGTTCAATCGGCACGGCGATCACAAACTTGATCGGCAAAACGCTGCGCGAGCCCATGAAGATGGCGGTTTGTCTGATTCTCGCGGCGATGATCAACTGGCGACTGTTGCTGTTTTCGCTTTTGGTTTGCCCGGTAGCAATTTATTTGATGCTGGTTCTGGCCAAATCGACGAAACGAGCGAACCGTCGTGCGATGGAAGAGTCGGCCAAATTGTTGAACCGCCTCTACCAGGCACTCACTTATTCTCGCGTCGTCAAAGCCTTCACGATGGAGAATCATGAACGGTCACGGTTTCAGTTGGTAGCCAAAGATGTCTACGGTCGGGCGATGAAAATCTCCTGGTATAGTGCCTTGGCCCGGGTTAATAACGAAATGCTGGGAGTGAGTATCATCGGTTTGGCGGTGCTTGCCGGCGGCTACCTGGTGATCAACCAGGAAAAGTATCTGTTTGGTATTCAGTTGTCAGCCATGCCGATGAGTTTCGGCGAGATCATTACTTTCTTTGCATTCCTATGCGGCGTTGCTGATCCTTTACGAAAGATGTCGGATGTTTACGGTTCGTTGCAAACGGGAATGGTTGCCGCCGACCGAGTCTTCCCTTTGATTGATCAAGTCCCTGCGGTTGCAAACTCTTCAAAGCCACACCCGATTCCGGACGGCAGCTTGAGCGTTTCGTTTGAGAATGTTTGGTTTGGTTACGGCGAAGATCGGATGGTCTTGAAAGGGGTGTCTTTTGAAGTCCCCGCAGGAACTTCGCTGGCGATTATTGGCCCCAATGGTTGCGGCAAAAGTACTATGATCAATTTGTTGCCGCGCTTCTTTGATCCCAGTTCGGGTTGCATAAAAATCAATGGGCTTGATCTGCGCGATGTGAACTACAAACACCTGCGACGGCGCGTCGGATATGTGACCCAATTAACGATGCTGTTCTCCGACACAATCGAAAACAATATTCGTTATGGTGCCCCCAATACAGCCCTATCCGATGTCATCGCCGCAGCCATGAAAGCGCACGCGGATCAATTCATTCGCGAACTGGATGAAGGCTACGCGGCGGATATCGGCGAGCATGGCGGAAAGTTGTCGGGAGGCCAACGCCAGCGAATTTCGTTGGCCCGTGCAATCTTGAAGGACCCGGACATTCTCCTGCTGGACGAGGCAACCAGCCAAATTGATCCGCAAAGTGAGGTCTTGATTCACGACACGTTGCGGGAATTCATCAAAGGGCGGACAACCATTTTGATAACCCATCGGCTGTCGACATTGGAATTGGTCGACAAGATCATGGTGATGGACGAAGGAAAAATTGTCGACTTAGGAACCCATGCGGAATTGATGAGGCGATGCCCAACTTATCGTCTGTTGCGTGAAACGGAACTGAAGGAGGTGGCGTAATGAGCTCCGCTCGACTGGAAAAACCGCTGACTTTGGAAACGACTTTTGAGCGTTTGCAGGCGGCGTCAGAAATTTTGGGGAAGGAAGCACAGATCCTGCAGCATCTTGCAAAAAACGTTCCGCTGGGACTGGCCGAAGCCGTTGAATGTCTGACGATGTGCACTGGTGCGGTCATCGTTACCGGGATGGGCAAGGCCGGTTGGATCGGGCAAAAAATTTCGGCCTCATTGGCCTCGACCGGAACCCGTAGTCATTTTTTGCATCCCGCCGAGGCGGTGCATGGGGATCTGGGGCGGATTGCCAAGGACGATTGGGTGCTTGCGTTGTCGAACAGCGGCGAGACTGCCGAATTGACATTGATCCTGCCGAATCTCAAACGAAACGCAGCGGGGATCATCTCGATCACTGCGCATGCCGAATCAACCTTGGGTCGCGCATCGGATGTCGTGATCGATTTCGGCTCAATCCAGGAGGCTTGTCATCTTGGCCTTGCGCCATCGACAAGTACCACGGCAATGGTGGCTTTGGGAGACGCCCTGGCGCTAGTCTTGTCGCGCGCTCGGCAGTTCGACGTCATGGACTTCGCGCAGTTTCACCCGGGAGGTTCGTTAGGCAAAAAACTCTCTAACGTGGAAGACATCATGCGATCCCTCGAGAAGTGCCGTGTTGCGCGGGAAACTGAACGAGTGCGCGACATCTACGTTCGCAGTTCAGTTTCGCAACGACGAGTCGGCGTCATTCTCGTGGTGGATGCGGACCACAAATTAAGCGGTATTTTTACCGACAGCGATTTGGCCCGATTGCTCGAGCGTCGAAATGAATCTGCATTAGACGGTAACATTGGTCAGGTCATGACCCGAAATCCAATTTCGATCTCGGCCGGCCAACGGGCGGAAGAAGCGGTCAAAATTCTCTCCGCCAGAAATATCAGCGAACTGCCAGTCGTCGATGACGCACAGCGCCCACTTGGCATCATCGACATTACCGATGTGATTTCGATGTTCCCGATCAAGGCGTCGAGTTGACGGCCTTACATCGTGCTGCGGCTGGTCTGGTTTGAATAGGTGCTCTCGAAGATTTTGTCGGCGTTTTGCGCTTCAAATCCATCGCGGCGGTGGATTCGTTTGATTTCCTGACCGGGCAACGAAGCGAATTGTGGAAGAAAAAGTTGCTTCAACCATTTCCGCGACCGTGGAACTTTGAATGAGCAAGCCGTCCGGACTCTTCTTGGCTTTGCCACCGGAGTCGTTGAGTTTGAATTGGTTGGCTTCCAGATATTTGTTGAATTCGTCGATCGTGTTGTAGCCTTGCGGCAGGTTATGCACGCTGACCGTAAAGTGATTAAGGTAGTAGCGGTTATAGATCACCCACGCTGCGTACTCGCTTTCCTCCGCAAGTCGTTGATAGTCCGACCAAGTTGGAGTTCGCCACAACGGGTGATGCAGAAATTGATCGACGGCATGGCCATCGTCCAAGTTGAGCGAGTCGACCGGATCGGCCTTCACTTCATCGGTGTACGAACGGATGATCGCTTGGGCTTCAGGACTCAAGTCCCCAACGCGTAACTCGCTGATAAAGATCCGCGGATGGTGGTCGCTGGGTGGCGAATACCAAAACGCATTCAGCTTTTTACCTTCAAAATCGTATTTGTCGCGGCGTTGATAGCCATAATTTAGAAAGATTTTTTCAAAGCTTTGGATGCCCAGTTGCGGAACGCCCATTGTGCGGAAGGCGATATGGTCGTTTTCAATGTCTTCCGCCCGACTGATCAATCCGTCTCGAACCAGGCAATTCACAACTCGTTTGACGTCGGGCACGCGTTCTGAGTAACGTCGCATTAGTCCGGCGAGTACAACGTCCAAAGTGTTGTCTTTTGAAGAGTTCATGTTTTTTCCTCAACGAAACTTTTTGCTGAAGCGACTGGATAAGTTCTAGTATTTGATCAAGCTAAAAACGTTGTGCGGAGCCAGTCGATCGGCGCCCTTGAGAAAAGTCAATTCGATCATAAAGGCACAACTCACAATCGTCGCTTCGCATTCCTCGATCATTCGCACGCAGGCTTCCACCGTGCCGCCTGTTGCCAGCAAATCGTCGACAACGAGCACGCGTTGACCTTTTTCGATACCGTCGATGTGCATCTCTAACGTGTCAGTGCCATATTCGAGTTGGTAACTGTAGGAACGCTTTTGGTAGGGAAGTTTGCCGGGTTTGCGGATCGGCACGAACCCCACTTTTAGTTCAAGGGCCAGAGGGGCCGCAAAGAGAAACCCACGGGCTTCGGCGGCGGTAACGACATCCACACGTCGGTCACGGAAGTGGTCCGCCATTTTGTGGATTGCGGCCTGGTAGGCTTGGTAGTTTGCGAGCAGCGGTGTGATATCTTTGAAGAGAATTCCAGGCTTGGGAAAATCTGGAATGTCTCGAATGTACTGGCTGAAGATAGTATCGCCCGAACTCGTCATGCTCGATGACTCCTATGAAGCAAAAGCGCTCGAAATGGACGTTGTCGGTCGTCTCATTCCAGACCGCAGAAAATTCCTTATGGTGTTTTTTTCGGTCTTAGGGGTGGTCCTAAGTCCTCAAATGACTGCCAGATTATAGCGGGATCTTTGCAACCGTGAAACGGACGGTCGGTGATTCTCGCGTTCAAACAACTCCGTAAGACGAGTTGGCCCTTGTCACCGCTGATGAACAAATGACGCAAGGTGGATTGCCGAACCGGTGTTTTCGAAATTGGCAGAACGATTAAAATAAGGCACCGCTTTTAACTGAAGTATCAACCGAACATAGTCGAGTTTCTCGAAACGGGAAACCGCCTTACTCCTTCAACCGTCGAACAAAAAAATGATTGAAATCAAGGTCCCCGCCTTTGGCGAGTCGATTCAAGAAGTCCAAATTTCGCAATGGCTGAAAAAGGAAGGCGATTGGGTTGCCAAGGATGAAGATTTCGTCGAGCTTGAATCGGAAAAGGCGACTCAAGCCTTGCCATCACCCGAGTCCGGAATTCTGCATTTGATGGTTGCGACCGGCGCATTTGCCAAAGTCGGCGAAGTGATTGCAACTTTAATTCCTGGTCAGAAGGTTGCAGCAGCTCCCGCGCAGACCGAGCCCGCAGCGGCCGCTCCCGCAAAATCTGTTGGCCAACCAATTGTCATGCCCGCCGCAGAACGAGTACTGCACGAAAATCGATTAACGGCCGATCAAGTCCCAGCGACCGGCCCAGGCAATCGTTTGCAAAAATCGGATGTCTTGCAATTCGTTGATGCCCAAGCTGCTCGACCAGCTGCTCAGCCAGTCACCCCGGCTCCGCCCAAGACCTCGCCCGCTCCTGTCGCTCCCGTTGCCGCCGCTGTCTCCGGAAACGCCGCGTATCGGCAAGAAGAAGTGAAGCCGATGAGCATGATGCGCCGAACGATCGCAAATCGATTGGTTGAGGCCCAGCAGAACGCCGCGCTCCTCACGACATTCAACGAGATCGACATGATGCCGGTCATGGACTTGCGGTCGAAGTACAAAGATTCCTTCGGCGACAAGCATGGCGTTAAGCTCGGTTTCATGTCGTTTTTTGCCAAGGCAACCGTTGAGGCGTTGAAACGATTTCCGGCCATCAACGCCGAGGTTCGCGGCAACGACGTTGTCTATCGTCATTACTACGACATCGGCATCGCGATCGGTGGCGGCAAGGGATTGGTCGTGCCGATCCTGCGAAACATTGAGAAGATGAGCTTCGCCGAAATTGAACGAGCAATCGGTCATTTCGCGACATTGGCCAAGGAAAATAAGTTGAAACCAACGGACCTAGAGGGTGGAACGTTCACCATCAGTAACGGCGGCGTTTACGGTTCCTTGCTCTCGACTCCGATTGTTAATCCACCGCAAAGTGGCATTCTGGGCTTGCATGCCATACAAGACCGACCCGTGGCAATTGATGGGCAAGTTGCGATTCGTCCGATGATGTACGTCGCGTTAACTTACGATCACCGGATTGTTGACGGACGCGAAGCCGTAGGCTTTCTACGGACAATCAAGGAAGTTCTCGAGGAGCCTGCACGATTGTTTCTCGAAGTGTAAGTTCGTTTCGGCAACACTGTCAGTCGCTAAAGACTTATTTCATGGTCTTGTTGCCAACGCCAGTGCCATGTTCAACGACCCTGATTTGTTGACTTTAAACTTGAAATGATGGGATACAAAATGTCTCAAGAAAAATTTGACCTGGCAATTCTTGGTGGCGGCCCCGGCGGATATGTGGCCGCAATTCGAGCTTCGCAGTTGGGAATAAAGGTCGCGATCGTCGACGAAAATCTCAAGTTTGGTGGGACCTGTTTGCGAGTCGGCTGTATTCCCAGCAAGGCTTTGCTGGAGTCGAGCCATCTTTTTTGGGAGGCCAACTCGCACTTTGCCGAACACGGTATCAGTGTGGGACAGGCTCAAATTGACATCGCTGCGATGATGAAACGGAAGGATCGCATCGTCACTGCTCTGACTGGCGGCATTAACATGCTGCTCAAAAAGAACAAAGTCACGGCGTTTGTCGGCAACGGTTCACTCAAAAACGCTGGAGAAATTTCGGTCGCCGGGGACAATCCAACGACGGTGTCTGCCGAGAAGATATTAATCGCTACCGGTAGCATTCCGATGATGCTGCCCGGGATTGAGTACGATGGAGATTATATCGGCGACAGTACCTCGGCACTTTCTTATCCCGAAGTACCCAAGCATCTCGTCGTGATTGGCGGCGGCTACATCGGCCTTGAACTTGGTTCGGTGTGGTGTCGGTTGGGAGCCAAGGTCACGGTGCTCGAGGCGATGGATCGGGTGTTGGCGGGATTGGATGGCGAGATTGCCGGAATCGCGCGAAAGATATTTGAGAAACAGGGATTGACGTTTATCACCAGCGCTTTCGTCGAACGCGCTCGACGCACCAACGGCGAGTGTGTGGTGATCTGCAAGGATAAGGACCCGATCGTTTGCGATCGAGTCTTGATGTGTGCTGGACGTGTGCCGAACACGAAGGGCATGGGATTGGAGAACGTCGGAGTTAAAGTCGATCGCCGCGGGGCAATTGTCGTCAATGAGCACTTCGAAACTTCAGTGTCAGGAGTCTTCGCAGTCGGCGACGCGATTGGCGGTGCGATGTTGGCCCACAAGGCGTCCGAAGAGGGCGTGGCTTGTGTCGAGATGATGAAGACCGGCTACGGTCATGTCAACTATGATGCGATTCCAGCCATCGTTTATACCAATCCCGAGATCGCCAGCGTTGGAAAAACGGAAGAACAATTGGCGGCAGCTGGCGTTGCTTTCAACAAAGGCGTCTGCCAATTCGGAGCGAATGGTCGGGCGCGAACGCTGGGCGATATTGAAGGTCGCATTAAAATCCTGGCCGACAAATCGACCGATCGAATCCTGGGAGTTCATGCGATCGGCATCCGAGCCGGTGACCTGATTTCCGAGGCGGCAGTTGCCATGAATTTTGGCGCAAGCAGCGAAGACCTTGCGCGTTGTTGCCATGCACATCCGACACTGTCCGAGATCATGCAAGAAGCCGCTTTAGCGGTTGCCGGACGCGCGATCCATATCTAACGACTCCACGAAAAAGCGAATGAGCTGAATCATCCACTTTCGATGTCATTTAATTGGTTTAGACAATTAACCGAATTGATCTAACCAAAAAACCGTATCGCCATGGCGCTGGCCAGAAAATTACCATGCTCAATCAGTGCCCGGGCGTCTTCAATTTCGCCTGAAGTAAAGCTCCAAACTGCATAGGACAAAAGGCCAATGGCTACGGCCATTATCATCACGATGGATGGCACGAATAATCCCTTGCCCTGCATGAAGCCGAAAATCGGACAATACAACCCGAGGCTCAGCACACAGCCCAATCCATGTGCTGGAGATGCGGAAAAGGCCAGGATGGAAATCCATGTCCCGCACGCCAACCACATGAAAATAGAAATGATCACACTGATTTGGGGAGACGAAAGGCCGGTCATGTCGAGAATCTTCTCCATGGCCAGCATGCAGAATAATCCCACGGCAATCAGCATCAACGCACCGCCAGCCGCAATGAACATGACCATCGTCGAATCGCCGGCGTCGTCGCCAAAATCTTGACCTTCGGAAGTAACGGGAGAATCATCAATCGCCTTTTCAGCACGGGCCAGCAGTTTTTCGCCGTCCGTCATTTTGTCCGTTTCTACGCGATCTTCATCTTCGATCAACACGGCCGTCTCGAGTTTCTGTCGAGTCGCCATGTTGAAGCCGCATTCAATACAGATGATCGCAGTCGGAGACATTTGTGCTCCGCAGTTGTCGCAGCAGGGACCGGTCGGGCGACTTTCGACACCGGCCTCGTCAAGTAAATCGAGAAGTGGGTTGTAACGTTTTGGCGTTTGTCCCGCGGCAACTGTTTGCGGTTTTGCAGCAGCCGTCGCCGCAACCGCATTTGATTTTGGAATCGTCATCGGCTTCGTGCATTTCGGGCACTTAACAACCTTACCGCCGAATTCATCGCGCACGGTAATTGGATTTGAGCAACTTCCGCACTTAGCCTTAATCGCCATTTCTCAAGGGTCCCAAATGAAACTTCCGTGAACGGGAAGAGTGCCAAAATTGTTGCATCAACCAACGGACAATCCTAATGATTGTCGAAAGGAACAATTTTTTCCAGTCTCTTGTCCTCAACGACCCGCGCACATCGGTGAAAGCCTACGGATTTTGCCGAATTTGTTGACTAATTGCGTGGCGAAAATCGTCTGACGAGGTTTTTTAGGACAGAAATGCGTCTGCCAATTTGGCATTGGCGACACTTTGATTCGCTTCGAATTTTGGGGGCTTTGACTCAGGTTGCGCTTCGGCGCAACATTTTGACGTTTGGCGCGC
>JBEBGH010000651.1:0-1509 GCA_040081565.1 Pirellulaceae bacterium | reverse complement strand
TTGCTGAACCAGGTCAACTTGGGCATCGATCAGCGGGTTCAAAAATTCCACCGCTGGCTCAAGGCCCCGATCCAGGAAAATCGCAGCGACGATTGCTTCAAAGGCATCGGCCAACATCGATTGGGGCAATTCTCCACTCTGCGCTACGCCTTTGCCGACAATGATCACCTTTTCCAGTTCCAGTTCGCGAGCCCAACTGCCGCAGGTTTGTCCACTGACGACGGCTGATTTGACTTTGGTCAACTCACCTTCGTTCCAGTCGGGGTATTTGTTGAACAGAAAGCGGCAGACCGCGAAGCCCAAAATCGAATCGCCCAAAAATTCGAGTCGTTCATTGGAGAGCATCGACGTTACCGCACCAGACGAATGCGTCAGAGCGGCCAGAAGCAAACTCTTATTGACGAATTCCACGCCGATGGTCTGCTCACACCGCGCGATGATGTCGTGTTGTTCTGGCGAGAGGAAGGTCATAGAAGGGAGTCGATGGTTCGTCCTGGGAAGGTTTTGTGAGTAGGTTCGCTAAGTTTAATCAAAGTGTCAAGATTGTTCCGGTGCGTGATTTGAAACGTCGTGTGGACTAAGTGATAGCCAATGCATTGTCCAGTACAGTAATGAGGCCTGGGAAAATCGGAGCACTTGCGCTCTTTCACTCAAAATGGTAGCGGAATGGCGCAAGCCGTCCGGTATCAACCAATAGTAAACACAGACGCTGCACTAAGGCCGCTTTTGGCGATTCGCTTGGGCCATTTTTTCGGAAATCAAGAAGGCCAACTCCATCGCCTGGTCGTAATTCAGTCGCGGATCGACGGCGCTCTTGTAAGCACGTTTCAAGTCAATTTCTTCCACTCGAACGGTGCCGCCCAAACACTCGGTGACGTTGTCACCCGTGACCTCCAAGTGTGCACCCCCCAAAAACGATCCGCCCTCAGTGTGAATCTCAAAAGCACTGACCATTTCGTTGAAAACACTTTCGAATTGACGAGTCTTAATGCCACCCTCGGTGACAAAGGTATTCCCGTGCATCGGGTCGCAACACCAAGTGGCACGCAGGTTTGCACGTCTGGCGACATCGATCAATGGCGGCAGTTTCTTGGCGATTTCAGCCGCGCCGAAACGATGAATAAAAACCAATTTCCCAGGCTCATTTTGTGGATTCAAAAGTTTAGCCAGATCTAACAGCTGGTCGGATGATGTCTGTGGTCCAACCTTCACGCCGACTGGATTTTCGAGACCGCGAAAATACTCAACATGCGCACCATCGACATTGTTGGTGCGATAGCCAACCCAGGGCAGGTGCGTCGTCAAATTATAGAAGCCAGAGCGGCGCGGGACCGTTCTCGTTTGAGCTTCTTCGTAACCGAGTAGCAACGCTTCATGCGAGGTAAAAATATCGACACCATAACTTTCGCGAAAATGAGTCGACATTACCGTTTCCATGAAACGCATCGATTGCGTGATTGATTTCACCATTTGAGTATATTCCGACGCGCGGGCCGAATGGGTGGGGAA
>JBEBGH010000049.1:0-21675 GCA_040081565.1 Pirellulaceae bacterium | reverse complement strand
AAATAAGTGGGCTTTGAAATTCATTCCCTCGTAGAGCGCGTCGAGTAGACTGGGCGGGTTTCCAGAAGATGGAAGAGACAAAGGAATGGTTGCCATTATTTCTGGCGATTCATGCAGCCAGACAACAAAGGAACCGGACTTTATTTCTGACGCTAAACCTGCCTCAGGTGCCGCCTGCCAATTCCAGGAAAACTGATTTCGGCTCTTTCCATTTTCATCGTTCACAGGTGTCGCCGATAAATTGCCATGGAACAACCCCTGCTCTCCCGCGTCATGATTCAAAGACCATAGATTTCCCTGACTTTCTTGTTTCAACCGGAAAAATTGATGCGGCGTCGCCAGCCCAAAACCCAAGGATGTCAGTAGCGATTCGGATCCTGGAATTGAAAAGGCCATGAAGCTCTGATCAGATTCCTTGACGGGAAACTCGATGGCTGGAAAATCTAACTGAAGTTGATTGAGCAGTCGTCGCCCCGCGCTCTCCGAAAGTGCCAAGGCCCTTCCCGATGTTGTATCGAACCCATCAGTTGGCGGGTTAACATCAGTTGGGGGTGTTGCGTCCTTTTGTTTATCGAAGATTTTAGTCGAATTCGCTCCATCATTTTTTCCGTCGTCGGCGCTCACTGTCTTTTTATTCAAGCTCAAATCACCTGAGTTCGATTGGATGGTACTGTCCACCATCATGGCGAAGTCTTTCACGAACGCGGCACCTTTCCAGACACCGAAAATGATGGCCAGTAACGCTGCGATGGCCAAACCGCGTTTGATCCATGGAATAATTTGGCGAGCTGTCACCCGTTTTTTCAACTTATTTACAGCCGAATTTCCCTTCGCTTTCGGAAGGACTCCCAAGGGTCGCTTCGCTTCTGCGGGGCCGGGCGACGAACTCGGTAACGGTAGCCCCACGATGTTAGACTTGGAAACGGCTCCTTCGAACATCGGACTGGGCGACGGTTTATTGTCTGGCGTTTTAGGACTGGAAACACCATCCACCTGACTGAACCGAGCCCAAGCTCCAGCCTTTGCGACTTGGCTAAACGAATTTGTTGCCGGCTCGAGCTTGCGGGAAATGTCCAGTGAAACTCGGTCGGATGCTCGCAATGAATTGATGGCTTCACGAGAGCCAGCCTGGTATGCGACCCACATTCGTTGGAGATCCTTTGAAGGATGCCACGCGGCAATTGAAATAGGCAGTCTCCATCGCAAATGTTGATCCATCAGTGATTGTGCTTCGACAAATAATTCGAGGACAACTCGCGAGGGCATGGTCGGCGGGATGACAAGCGCAAACGGTTTTTGCCGTTGCCATGCTTCCAATGCGACTCCCGCCCAACCCGCGTCTCCAGTCACTTTGGCCCAGGTTTCGCAAATCCGTGGTGATAGCGAACAGTTGTCAATTTCTCGGGATTCGAGAAACTGCGGCTCATGATTCCACTGGTTGATCCAACCCTTGTCGTTCGCCAATACCCAGGCGGGACCTGCGGTCATATCGCGGACGTTTTCCAGCAAAAGTTGATGAACGACAAATTTTTGCTGAGCGGGATCTTCGTTTGGCATTTGGATCCCACGCGCAAGCAAATGCATACTGCGTCCTTTGATGGTCAGCGGGAGATGGCTGAAAATCTCTCGACCCAGTGATTGGTTAGCGACCGTTATTTCGTACTGCCGCTTGCCCAAGTCCGCGAGCAATTGGATCAATTCTTTGGGCATTCCCTTTGAGACCGCAACCGGACAAAATCCGCTTGTGCCCTTGAAAAGTCCTTGCGGCACTGGGGCCGAAACCATTTCGTTTAACATGTCGCATTCGATTCTTTTGGACATTGTTGCGCACCGTGAGATACGAATTTCAAAAAGACCAAAAGGACATGAAGAACCAATTAAGATTTGAAGAAGAAAATATTAAGGATTGAAAGGTCGGAGGTCCTTTCGATCCTTAAGAGGGTAGAAGCGTAAGGCTGGCTCGCCGCATTAATGAACTGAGCGAGCGGCGGCCAGGCCAATTGTTAAGAATTCTGTAACAATACTGACCGCAAGGCAAAATACGCCAGCCCCACCAAGCTGCTGAGGGCGAGCGTCGGCAACACGCCGCGGCGGACAACAAAGAGCGAGACGAATGCAGACATGCATAAGAGTAACGCCGCGAAATCAACCGTCGACCATTCTGGAATCAACAGGCGAACTCCATTCCGCGATGTCTCATTAACCACTCCGAACAAAGTGTGCAATGCAAACCAGATGGACAGATTCAAGATCGCCCCAACCACCGCTGCTGTGATCGTTGACAATGCAGCATTGAGCGATCGCCGACCGCGCAACGATTCGATATAGGGTGCACCCAGAAAAATCCAGAGGAAACAGGGCACGAACGTGACCCAGGTGGTAATCAGGGAACCGAGAATTCCCGCGACCATCGGATCGAGTGAACCTGGATTGCGATAGGCTCCCATAAAGCCGACAAACTGAACAACTTGGATCAACGGCCCGGGCGTGGTCTCGGCCATTCCCAATCCGTCCATCATCTCGGCAGGCTTCAGCCAACCATACGTTGAGACCGCTTCTTCCGCGATGTAGGAAAGCACGGAATAAGCGCCCCCAAACGTCACCACCGCTGATTTGCTGAAGAAAACGGCTTCTTGAGTGAAGACACTCTCTCGGCCGGTGAAAATAGCGAGCAACGCGATCGGGACAAACCACAACGGCAACCAAATCGCCAAGACTACGGCGCTCCGTTTCCAACTCGGAGCGCCAGCCTCCGTTTGGTGATCAGATATGAGATTGGCGTCGGCACTCGATGACTTGGATGCATGTCCCCCCAGAACCACAAAGACATCGGGGCGAATCCGTCCGCCAATAAATCCGATCAACCCGGCTGACAGGACAATCAATGGAAACGGGACTTGGAAAAAAAAGATCGCAACGAAAGCGGCAAAGGCGACGCCCACCATTGTTGAGTTCTTGAGGGAACGGCGTCCGATTCGCAAGACCGCTTCAATGACCACGGCGACAATCGCGGGCTTCAAGCCATAGAATACGCCTTGCAACAAAATCGAATCCGGAAAGCTGACATAGATCATGCTCAACAGCAGGATGCTCAAGAAACCAGGCAGAATGAACAACAGCCCGGCCATCAAGCCACCCAAGGTTCGATGCAACAACCAGCCAATGTAGGTAGCCAATTGCTGGGCCTCGGGACCCGGCAGGAGCATGCAATAGTTCAACGCATGCAAAAAGCGATCTTCACTCACCCATCGTTTTTCTTCGACCAAGATGCGATGCATCACCGCAATCTGTCCTGCCGGTCCGCCGAAGCTCAACACGGCAACTTTGCACCAAACTCGAAACGCCGTTCCCAAGCTGACGGAATTTCCAACATCCAAAACACTTTTTTCCGAGTCGTTAGTAGTACTTTCGTGTTCAGGCATGCTAACGTTTGGCGAATCCCGTAGTTCAAATTGGAGCTTAACGATGTGCAGTAATCACAATTTGCTTGCCAACAGCGGATGCGTCGATTTCTGTTGCCTCTGGTGGAACCCAAGCGACGGTCAGTTTATCTTTATCTCGCACTAAAATCACGAACGTGGTTTCTCCGGTCTTATCATGATAAGTGCCAGTTGTTACCGCATATTTGGTTTGCGGTTTTGTGGCCACAAGTTTCATTTTGCCTACCATCGAGAAACCATTGGTATCGACGATAACTATTCTGTCCCGGCAAATGATCAGCTCGTCCTCGCGTCGAGTTTGGGCTTCATTTCCGAGCGCATTTTTTTCCAGCGTTTGCGCTTTCCCCTCTTGATGAATGGAATTGACCGACCAAACGCCGTCAAACTCATTTCCGGTAGATTCTCGATCTTGAATCGCTACAGACATAATGAAGAGCAAGGCAAGTGTTCCGAAAGTCATGATTTTGGCGTCCTGCAAAAAAAGGTGGAGACGCCGAATACTAGCAATTTGATCACATTCGCGAAATGTCATTTGGAATGTCATTTGGATTGGCATCGCTTCGGTTCAACGTTGGGTTATCCATTCAGCCCTTTGAAGGTGTTGCACCGAATACGCAAACTCCCCGCGTTTCGTTCACATGGAGTCCTCATCGCATCGGCCGGCATCATGCTAGCGACGCCGTTTTCCCAGCGGTTTTGCGAACACCTTCAAAGCGATGGTTATCCATTGCAGTTCTTTAAACACAGGATCACTTCATTAATAAAACGATCGGCGTCGTGTCTGTCTATGCAAGTTTTCATTTTGCCGATGATTACCCCGGCGATAATGCACCGACGGAAGTGATCGCGACGGACGTTCGCTTTGGCGGTGGCTTTGGTGGCATTGGAAACGGCGGAAAGGGCTACGGAGTGCCAATTGCCTTTGACGTTCCAAATCTGCGCTCGTTTGCGCTTGCGGTGCCAATGAGCCGGGTTCGTTTTCGCCCCGGCCTCCCGACGATCATCGAGCCATTCTTGGTCTCAATTTCTGGACGGAGCTAAAATGATCGACGAGTGTCAACACGCCGGCACGATTGAGAACTATCTCGGATTTGCAAGTTATTCAGTCTCTGGTTAGCCACAAAAACTACCAACAACAGGGAAACCAAGTTGACGCAGCGATTCCTTTGGTCTGGCATCGCTGACAACGCTCGAATTTCGAGGGCTGGGAAGCAAAGAATTCTGCGAGACGATGCATCAAAGCTCCTCAAACGAATTGGGCGACGAATCATTTCGACGGCCAACGAACCGTACGAGCTCGAACAAGTTATTCGAGCATTGATTCAAAGGTTGATGGAAGCGGAGGCAAATAGAACATCTTTCAGTCTACTTTGTGGTGATTCTTTTCGGGGTCCTTCCGTGTGTCGTCCATCGTTTCTTGAACAACTTCCATGCCTGTCTTCGGGATCTTCATATCCTCAACCATTCGTTTGAAATTCTCAATTTCTGACTTTGGCCTTGCGGACTGGGCGATCATTCGTTTGAAATTCTCAATTTCTGACTTTGGCCCTGCGGACTGGGCGATCATTCGTTTGAAATTTTCAATTTCTGACTTCGACCAATCTATCTCCCAGGCGATTTTTTGGAGATTTTCAATTAATTGCTCCACGGTCGTAAGCGACTTTTCCTCGTTTTCGATCTCTTCCGCTTCTGCTATTGAAAGTTGATTTTTGGCAGGCACGCCAGTTGCTTCAACGAAATGCGTGATTCCATTGACCAAGTCCTTAAAAAGATAGACATTAACGTTTGGGGACATCGCAACTTTGCAAAGCTCGTCATAAAGAAAGCTATTCAAAAATTCTTTGCCGCCGAAAGACTTACCGTAGTCGCCATCTCGAGAAATTATCCAAAGCCGTTTTTTCCCCGCGAAATGCGAAAGGATTTGTTCCCAAGCCAGTTGGTCGCCAATTGGGTCTGATGTCTTGCCCGGCGGGTTGCCTAGCTCTTTTCGGTTTCTAGCCCGCTGTATTTCTGCCTGACAATGAGGGACCGCATTCTCAAAGATCGGGGCCAATGCTAGGGAAACTTCGTCCTTCGAAAGGCTTATCTGCTCCATGATTCCCAGAGCCAAATCGTCAACTGAGTTGTTTATCGCTTTTATGCGCTTCCCAATTTCTTTCATCTCACCGAGAATATCCGTCGACTGCCCAATTTCAGAGCCGGAAAGATGATCTGGAACGTTGAAAGTCTGCATTTTCAATCGTCCGGTCTTTTGTATGAGGAAATCCGCCGCAACTTTAGTCTTGTTGCGCTGTACCTCAAAAACAATTTGCTGAGTGACAAAGATATGCGCCTTTTGCTCTACCAAAAGTGCAAGCAATTTCTTGCCTGAATCGGTTTGATAGATGTCCAGATATTTGTTGGCGTCGATGAAAAGTAGTGCGTCGTCGACTGGCATATCATCTCATGTGGTTTTTTGTGTTAGGTCGCTACAATGACTCGTATTGCCAATTTGCGTTTTTTTCAATTCGGGCTCTAGGCGGTTCCAATTTCGCGAAAACAAGTGGCATATGAGGTGCAGTAGCCGAGTTGCAAAGCGATTCCGATTGCTGAATTCATCACAATACGAAACACTGCTTTTGGATCAATTCAACCCAGCAGTTCAACCAACCGAACCAGTTCGTCGGCGTTGAAGCATTGCCGCAAGTCGTCGGCCAGTTGCATGAAACTACGTTCGCATTTGCATCCGTTTTGCAACGGTTCGACTCAACGTCGGTTTGGCCCCGTCCGCCTCTTTAATTGGTGCCCTAACTCTTGAAACTTGTCACTTTTCTGTCACCGACGACTTTGACATTTCTAAAAATCAACGGAAGGCACGGGACTCGAACCCGCAACCCATTGCTGGGCACTTCATTTCCAATGAAGCCGCTAGCCATTCGCTTACCTTCCAGCGTTTTTCAAATGTTGGGAACCGGTTCCGGTTCGAATGTTCTTCCAAAACAAAGAGTGAATTTGGTGTTTATTGTACGTCGGCCTTTCACGGTCGACAAACACGGGCTTATTCGCCCATTACCTCGGCTTCGCGATGTTTCGCCATCTCGGTAACTTTATCTTCGTAGGTTTTCGTCAATTCCTGAACTTTTTCTTTCAGATCGTCACGAGTGTCTTCACTGATCGTCTTGGCCTTCTCGGCCGTCTCGATCGCCTTGTTTCCATCGCGACGGATATTGCGGATTGAAACTTTGGTTTCTTCCGCCAAGTCCTTGATGCGAGCCACCATTTTCTTGCGGACGTCGGTCGACAGCGGTGGGATGTTGATGCGGATGACACGCCCATCGCTTTGCGGATTGAAGCCAAGGTCGCTGGCGACGATGGCCTTCTCGATATCCTTGATCGTTCCGGCATCGTAAGGACGGATCAGGATTTGCGTTGGTTCGGGTGCTCCGACCGAGGCGATTTGTTTCATCGGGGTTGGCGATCCATAAACATCCACACGCAGAGAATCGACAAGCCCTGGGTTCGCACGTCCGGTACGAATTCCCGTCAAGTTCTTCTTCAGGATGTCCAATGCTTTCTCCATGCGGTCTTCGGAGTCCAGCAAAATATCATCAACACTCATGGTGGTTAATTCCTTGTGATAAGCCAGGTCTTTTCAACTGGTTACTTTCTATCGTCACTAGGTCGATAATTGTTATTGTAGGTTGGACTGCCACGCAGGGCAGGGGTACGTCCGTTTTTGATTCGGTTTACGATTTGACTGAATTTTTGCTGCTGATCAGGGTTCCAATTTTTTCTCCAGCGACAGCCCGCTGAATATTGCCTTCGGTTTGGTAATTAAACACCATCACCGGCAATTTGTGCTCCATGCAATGTGAAATGGCGGTGGTGTCCATGACTCTCAGGTTTTGTTCCAAAACAGCCGAGTAATCGAGTTCTGAATACATCACGGCGTGCGGGTTTTTGTGCGGATCGTGACTGTAAACGCCGTCGACTTTGGTGGCCTTCATCAAAATCTCGGCTTCGATTTCCAAAGCGTACGAGGCCGCTGCCGTGTCAGTCGTCACGTAGGGTCGACCGGTTCCTGCCGCCAGGATAATGATGCGTTCCTTTTCTAAATGACGTTTGGCGCGGCGACGAATGTAGGGCTCGCAGATTCCATCCATGCGAATTGCACTCATCAAGCGAACGGTGCAGCCGAGCGATTCCAGGGCATCGGACAAAGCTAACCCGTTGATAACGGTCGCGAGCATCCCCATGTAGTGCGCCGAGGCTTCGTTGACGACAGAATTCGCCGAAACGAATTGACTGCCGCGGAGAATATTGCCGCCTCCGATCACGACCCCGATTTGGCAACCCATTTTCTGGGCCTTGGCGACTTGCGTAGCGGCCTTCAGGACCTGGTCCATGCTGATTCCGCGTTCGCCCGCATGGGTGAAGCTTTCTCCAGAAAGTTTCAGCACGATTCGCTTGTACTTGGCGGTGGTCGGTTCCATGAATGAGCCTTCGTTTCGGTTTGACTAAATCGTTGGTTGCCGTGGCAGGTGAGAATCCTCGCAGCCAAAGCGATTTATTTAAAACAGAGTCGCGATTGGGGGCGAGCTTCGATGATTTGATTCGCGGCGGGCAAAGTTACCAAGCGGTAATTCTGCCCATGCCGCAATCAAATTGTTTCGTTTACTTCTCGCCCAAGATCCAATGAATGTACTTCTTGACAACCATGCCGTTATCTTTGGCGAATTGGCCGACAGATTTCTTGTCGTCCTTCACGAACGGCTGATCGAGCAAGGCTCGCTCGGCGAAGAAATTACGCAAGCGACCTTCGACCATCTTGTCGATGATGTTGTCAGGCTTACCTTCCTTGCGGGCGGCGTCCTTCAAGATCTCGCGCTCCTTCTCAACCAAAGCCGGATCGATTTCTTCGCGGGACAAAGCAGCCGGACGCATTGCCACGATCTGCATGCAGATGTCTTTGGAATTCTCGTCACTGCCGCCTTCAGCGCTCAACAGCACACCAGCAACAGTGCCGGAGTTGTGGCTGTAACCACCCGTTGGGCCGTCGAAGCGAGCGAATCGCCCGACGTTGAAGACCTCGCGAATACGATTAAACATGTCGTCTTTGACTTGACGAAGTGTTTGACCGGCCTTGGAAGCGGATTTGAGATCCAGCAGTTGGTCGACCGTCGTGACGCTTGGGTTTTCGGCGAGGGCGCGAGCCAAATCGTTGGCGAGCTGAATGAATTCTTCGTTAGCGGCAACCGGAGCCGATTCGCATTTGAATTCAACAATCGCACCGGCCTTCTTGTCCTGACCGCACCACAATCCGAAACGACCGAAAGCCGTCTCGCGATCGCCACGTTTTTCCGAGATGGCCTGTCCGCGTTTACGCAGAATTTCAATGGCCTTGTCCTCATCGCCGCCGGCTTCGCTCAAGGCGGACTTGCAATCCATCAACGGAAGTCCGGTTTTTTCGCGGAACTTTTTTACGTCTGCAGCACTTACTTCTGGCATTACGATTTCTCCACACAACAGTTCTGTAATTTGATTGAATTTATCGCTGAATGCCGCTCATCAAGATTTCATTGACGAAATCTAATGGCGAGCGACGGGGCAGGCCATCGCCTGCATGATTTCATGAAAACCGACCGCCACCATCGATTCGTTCGATCAACCCGTTTGATCAAGACACTCGCTCGAGGACGGCGGTTCGTTGGGCACAACTCGACGGCCGCCCCAATGAGCGGCCATCGCGAAATTGGCCTATTCGGCGTCCTTGTCGACGACTGGAGCCGGAGCGGCCTTGGACGTCTCAGCGCCTTCGTTTTTCGCCACCACCGCTTTTGATCCCGACAGCACTGCATCGGCCAAGTGCGACATGATCAATTCGATCGAGCGGATACCGTCATCGTTGCCAGGAATTGGCAAGTCTACGGAATCGGGATCGCAGTTTGTATCGATCAACGCCACGGTTGGAATTCGCATCGCACGGGCTTCGCGAATCGCGTTCTTTTCTTTCGAAGGGTCCACAATGATCAAGCATTGGGGCATGCGGTTCAGCGTACGAATACCGTTCAAGTTGCGGTGCATCTTGCGATATTCGCGGGCCAACGACGATTGCATCTTCTTCGAGAACTTGTTGATTTCTTCTGTGGAACGGATTCTCTCGAGTTCCTCGAAGCGACCCATTCGACTACGAATCGTGCGGAAGTTCGTGAGGCAACCACCCAACCAACGCTCGCCAACGAATGGCATGCCGCATCGTTCGGCCTCGCGTTGAACAATCGAGCCAGCCTGGCGTTTGGTGCCGACGAAAAGGACCAAGCTGCCGTCGCCCACGACTTGCGAGACGAATTTTTTGGCTCGCAAGAGACCGCGTACGGTTTCGCGGACGTCGATGATATGAATTTGGTTTTTGCGGCCGTAGATGTAAGGCCGCATTTTTGGATTCCAGCGGCTGGCACGGTGCCCGAAGTGCACGCCAGCGTCGATCAATTCCTGGACAATCGTAGACATAGTAACTCCTGTGTTTTTCCCAGACGAACACTGAAACGGTCCGCCAAGCCCCTTGCTATCGAGAGGCCGTCGAGGGAATGAAGGTGAAAAAAGGGCAGTTGCCCCAGTTTTTTTGGGAAAAACGTCTTCCCCAAGTGCCTCCGAGATTACCAATTACCGACGTTTCAGACAATCGGGTTTGCCGCAAAAACGTGGTTAAATCGCCGCACGGCTTTATCGATAAGTCAGGAAACTTTTCCAAAATTTATGAAAAAAAGAGCCAATCCTTCCCAACCGCTTGCGAATAAAGGCCCATGTTACGGATCAACCACAAGGAACTGTGTCATGGCTTTTCATATCCCCTTTGAACATCGCCGCCGTCCCCAACCCATTTACATTGGATTCGAAGCTCCCGCACGTCCAAAACGAAAACGAAACTGGACCGGGTTTTTCGGGTTCCTATTCAGCTTTTTCTCGCTTTTCACCGCCGGTGTCCTTTCGCCATTGGCGTTATTGGTCTGCCTGTTCGGCCTCCGCAAGAAACCTCGTGGCTTTGCCGCCGCAGGAACGGTGGTAAGTCTCTTGGGCACTGCCTTGATCGGCACGATTATCACCGGCGCGGTCATGTCCGAGGCTCGCCATCGTCGCCATGCCGAACAAGTCGCAATTGCCCGCGAGAATCAGGAAAAATCGGCCGCGACCATGAAAATCATGGAAGATCCCGCGAAAGAAATGAAGGATTGGGTGGCTGACCATGAGGGCTATTTCCCCGACGATATCACCGGAAACATGCTGACGATCAAATTCGAGGACAACTGGGGCAAAGCCCTTCGTTTTGAAAGTGACGATAACCTCGGATTCATCCGCAGCGCTGGTCCAGACGGATCCTTCGACACGAAAGACGATTTGACCGTCAAACTCGAAGGCAAAACCGATGCACCCGGCAAAGTTTCCGTGGAATAGTCACTGCAAAACCGCACTCTTTTAGCGATAACAAATTCTAGGGCTGATCGTCACAAGATGATCGGCCCTTTTTTTTGCCCTGTCAAAACTGCCGGAAATTTGCCTCCTTTTGGCACGTTGGGTTTTACCGGAGTCGGTCATTGACGATTTTGTGACTTGCTTTTGTTTTGGGAATTGCAGCGGTCGAACAATCGGCGATAGATATTGACGAGCGGTCCAGTATCGTGACCGCCGTTTTCGGTTGGTTGAATCAAGGATGATTCTTATGCGTCGAATGAGTGTGTTTGGAAAATTTGCGATCCGTTATTCCAGCTTGATCGTTCTGGGTGTCTTAGTTTGGTCGGTTGAAACGAAATCAGGGCTTGGCCAACAACGCTGGACGCACCTGTTGAGGCCCGACCAAGGTACTGCCCGCTTTCTCGGCTTGGGCTATGGCCACGGCTACCACAAAGCCAATCCCGGCACCAATTCAGACTATTACAATCCCTACTCACCCCAAAACAGCAATCGAGTTTCGAAGGGCACGGAACAACGATTTCCGATGTTGCGAGAACCGGCGTTGGAAACCGCTCCAGGGCCCAGCATGAAGTCGTCAAAAAACGTCACGCCAAATTTCGTTTCTCCCGCTGCTCACACACCAAATCGACCTAAGGTGCCCTACGAAGATCTGTGGCTTACTCCCGAGCAAGGCCATAGCAACCACGACAACGACTTCGTCCCCAATCCACCGCGGAAACAACGCCCCAATTCGGCAAACGACAATGACACCAGTTCCTTGCGTTCGGTCTTGAACAAGTTTTAGAATTTGCCCCGACCTGCCCCCACGATTGTTGCCAAAGATAATTGAGTGACCCTTGGGCTTTCGGGTTTAGCCCCCAGGCTGCAACTTTCTCAACAAAACAACCGAAGCTCTGTTATGCAAATCAATTCCGCTTATTTTCGCGCGGGCTGAAAGACCTGCGTTCTCGCGCAAGAGTTTCTTGCGTCCCGAAAAGTTGAGCCCCAGCAGATCGTCAATGCGAAGAAGGAAACGATCGCGGGCCCCGCCGCCATCCAACTCGCGCGTACCAAGAAAATCATTCGCGCGACCAAAGGCAAAAAGATCGTCGTTTTGAACCTCGCGAAGGATCAGCCATCGGACGAAGCCATCGCCGAGTTAATCGTCGGCCCATCGGGCAATCTCCGAGCCCCCACCCTGCAAATAGGTGACGAGCTGATCGTCGGCTTCAGCAACGAACTGTACGAATCGGCCATGGCCTAAAAAGTCCCGCCATTCCCGAAGTCTCGAACGCCGAGGTCAAACGCCCGTACCATTTATTTGGGGGCAGGTTGGTTTTGGATTTGAGATAATGCCTTCTATTCTCCGGTTTTGTCGCAGATAATTTTACGGTTGCGGACTAGGATAAAGTTCGTAAGTCGACCAAAATTGTTAAGGTTGCAAGCAATCTTCGCCGGACCAGCCAATGTCTTTCCGTTAACACCAATCCGTGGCTGATTGTTTTTAACCATGATTCAACAAGTAACCAAAATCTCAATGGATAAACCGATGGCGAAGACGACGGTCTTCAGCCCGAGACGATTGACGTTTGCCGTATTAGGACTGGCGTTTGTTGCCTTGGGTGCGGTCGGAGTTTTTCTGCCGGGAATCCCTACGGTGGGCCCGTTGCTTCTGGCCTCCTTCTTTTTCACCAAGAGTTTCCCGCAGCTTGAGCAGCGGTTGATTCGTAACCGGTTTTTCAAGCCCTATCTGAAATTCGTGGACGGTGATGTGCCGATGCCGTTGAAGGCCAAGCTCATCTCAATGGTCCTCATGTGGGCCAGCATTTTGGCGAGCTGCAGCTTCTTATGCAGTCGCACCGACGCGAATTACTGGTTGCCTGGCATCATTGTGGCCCTGGGATTCGTGGGCACTGGATTCATCGCCAATTTTCAGCGGAATAAGACTTTCCAATCCCAAACACCCGAGGAATCGGATTCGCCGACGGATAAAGACCTAAACGCCCGCGGTTGATCGCGTCAGTCGTCGAGAACTCGGAACACGCCCACGAAGAATACCATCAGCGGAATCACCGCCGAGATCAGGGTCGTCGAGAGAACTTCTGCCACGGTTTTGGGCCACCAGATTCCTTCCAGACTTTCGGCCGCAAGTTTCGCGTTCGGATCATCCATCGTGAACACGGTAACTCCGGCAATGGCAAACAACATCAACATGTAAACGGCAGCAGCCGAAGCCACATTTATTGATGCGGTCGTCCGTGAGACGGCTCCATGTTCAGAAATTTCCTCGTTGGCAGAAAACAGTGAGAGCATCAGAAAAATTCCGAATCCCACCGTCGCCAAAAGTAAGACCACGCCCAGCACAATCCGCAATTGCAATTGCGTGTAGAGCGTTGATTCAAAACCTTTTTCCGCCCAAGTCGAATAGGTGCTGCTACAACTGGCCACGACGGCGATTGCCAATATGATCATGACGAGACATTGGAACAAACCAATGGCGGTGATGAATGCGACGATTGCCGGTTTTGCTTCCGATCTTTTTCGAATGGCTCCACCCTGCGCCCAAGTTGGATTTCGGTAAACCATCGGAGGGGGTGGAGCGGGCGGCATCGGCGGCAGTTGGGAAGCCAAAAATTCTGGTGCCGGCAGGGCCGCCAAATGCTTGTGCAATTCCTCCGTATAGCCGGGTGGCGCATGGTCCCGTTTCCGATCATTTTCCAGCGCAGGCAATCCATCGTATCGATGGTTCTGCTTTTTCTTTCGAGCCTCTTCTTCCTTGAGATCGAATTCGATATTTTTCGTATTCCATTGATCGTCGGCTTTTTCGCGAGGTCGATGCTTTTCGGACTTGGGATGACGCGACGTGTCCGAGATGATTTTTGTTGCCTGAATGCTGTTAAACGAATCGTCGGAGTCCTCATCATCCGACATCACGGTTCCGCCCATCGAACCATCGGAATCGTGAATTGCCAGGTGAAGGTCGAACTCGTCCGATCCCTCGTGATGTTTTGGGCCGAGCCGCAAGACACAGCCGCAATGGCATTGGATTCGTTTTCCCAGGAACTCGCGTTTGATATGGTCGTAACGCTTCCCGCAATTCGGACAATCGAAGGCGAGTGGCATGCGGGTATTACTCCCAATTTCTCGAAGCGAATCAATAATTGCCTTAACGCAATGACCCACGGTCAAAACGGCTCTTCGACTGTTCACTGCCCCTGTAGAAACTCAATTATAGCAGAAAACGGGGCAAATTCAGAGATTAATTTTAGCGCGTGCAGAAGGCGCGATTTGGCGAAATAGATCGAGGTTCGCCGCAGTTGTCGAGAAAACGGTATCCCTGTGGTTGTCTATGGCTGTTCGTCAACTGCTTCGCAAACCATTTTGCCGCCGACCCATTTGACACCAAAGGTAAATGAGACGGCATTTGGTACTCCGTCGTCACGCCGGTTGCAAGAACGGTAGGACGGCCAAAATCAGGTAGGCGCAATTCAGGATAACAACAACGATCGAGAAAGCAAATAACCATCCTGAACCGCGAATGTTTTTTAGATTCATAAGGCCTGAGAATGCTGCAAGTATTCCCATTAGAATCTGAACGAACGGAACGATGGTGAACGCGAGTGGAAAATCAGGGTCCCGAATCAAATAAGTTACGAACAGGAACATCAATCCGCCAAGGACAAGCAGTGTGCCAATCAAGATTGCAATTGCTGCGAAAATGCGGTTGCTTGTCGAAGCCGGTGTGTCACGATGACTGTTTGTTGTGTCTGACAAGTTAGTTCTCGCGGAGTTTTCGACAATTGAGTAGGGTATTCCGACGGTTAACAAAGATCGGTGCAGATTGCGGTGCACCACTACGTAACATCACGTCAGTGGTCAGTGAAGCATTTAACTTTGGTCAATACGCTCATTGTTGGATCTAGTTTGATTTCACGATCTCGATGTCCTTATCCATTAACAGAAAAGTTCTGAGCTTAAATTGAAATCGACGTATCATTTGTTTCCCATCCTTAGATCACGTCCCATAGCGCCCCGTGACAAACAAAAAGCCTCGAAAACAACGGAGTCTCCAAGGCTTGTGATACTCCCGACAGGATTCCAATTGTATTTAAAAACCCGGAGAAAGTGGAGAATAATTTCAAAAGCGGTGCAGAAAGCGATGCAGCCGACCTTCGGTCAAGGCTGTTGGCCGCATGGGAAATCCTCGACGATCAAAGTCGAATAGACCTAGTGGAAACCGCCGAATTGGTTGTAAATACTCGACTTGATGTTGATTGAAATGGTTGCTCATCGCGTTCCGATTCCTCTGGCCGAATTACGTCAGCCTTCAAGCCAATCGTTCATTGTGCTCGCTGCCTCAACGGGAATTACAGCAAGCTTTTATTATGTTCATCCGGCTATGTACCACCGCAGACCATCGCGGGAGTGCTCGACGAATTCGACGCGTCGAAGTTGCTTGTGCTGCGTGACCAACAAATGAGCCTCGAACGCCCACGTTGCCGGGCAACACGAGGCCGGGACAGTCACCAAATTCTCGGACGAACGGTTAGATGCCGAGATCCGGGACTTCCGACAACTGCCGATCGACACCAGCAAGAAAGCCCCAAACGAATTCGCTGCCTGCCGAAACTGACAATTTGGCGACTGGCGTTTTCTGAGGAATCCCATTTGCTATGATAACCAGTGTCACGCCAATGAAACCAACTTGAAAATAATCAATGGCCATCGTGCTCTTACTTGCAGTCTGTTTTCTTGCCTATTCCAATGGCGCAAACGACAACTTTAAGGGTGTCGCTTCGTTGTTTGGCAGCAGGACAACCAGCTACAAAACAGCAATCACCTGGGCCACCGTAACCACGTTTGCTGGATCGGTAACCGCAATTTTTCTGGCGCAGTCACTGCTCAAAAAGTTTTCAGGCAAGGGTTTGGTGCCTGATTCTCTGGTGGGATCGGAGTATTTTTTGCTCGCGGTTGCAATGGGTGCCGGGATCACGGTGATTCTGGCAACGCGTTTTGGGTTTCCGATTTCCACCACCCATGCCCTGACCGGTGCCATGTTGGGGAGCGGATGGGTGGCGGTCGGGTCCCAAGTACAAATTGGAGTGCTTGGCAAGTCGATTGTACTGCCGCTGTTGCTTAGCCCGCTTATCGCGGTGACGCTGGGGGCCTCATTTTACCTGGCTATTCGTTGGTCACGCTTGCGGCTTGGTATAACCAAAGAGTGGTGCATTTGTGTAGGAAACGATCAACAAGTGGTGCCAGTCCCACAACCAACCTCAGTGTTGGCATTCCAAGCGGCTGCGCCAATGATTTCGGCTTGCGTGGGCGAGATAACGAGTTGTTCTCAGCGTTACGCCGGCAGTTTAATTGGAATCAATTGCCAACAATTGATGGATGGCGCGCATTTCGTTAGCGCCGGCATCGTTAGCTTTGCACGAGGCTTGAACGACACGCCGAAAATGGCAGCGTTGCTGTTGGTGTTACCGATGATGGGTGCGTATTCGAGTCTGGTGACCGTGGCCATGGCCATTGCAGTGGGAGGTTTGTTGAGCGCGCGAAGAGTGGCCGAAACAATGAGTCACAAGATTACCGGGATGAACCATGGGCAGGGTTTTTCGGCCAATCTCGCCACCGGTGTGCTGGTGACAACCGCAAGCCTATTTGCGTTACCGGTGTCTACAACCCATGTTTCAGTCGGTTCTCTGTTCGGCATCGGTTTGACGAACCGTCAAGCGGACCTGAGCGTGATTCGAAAGATTTTGCTTTCTTGGATCGTCACCTTACCGTGCGCTGCAGCAATCGGCGCATTGGTCTTTCGGTTGACGACATATTGGGCTCTCCGGAGCTAGTAGATCCAACGAACCATTGGCGGCCGTCGCGTTTGCCGCAAAACCGGGGCCTGTCACGTTACCTTCGAATCACTGAGGATCTGCGTCGGCATCCCATGGGGAATACGGAACACGATAGCGATTTGCCGATCTTCGTAGTGTCCAAAAATGGCGACAATACAAGCAAAGCGGTCGGCGATGCTCTTGTTCAGCAAACGCAGTCACCCTCACCGCGATTTCAAATTCGAAACCCGTGCTGGTTTAGATTGTTCGCCGTCGAAGGCCGGCCCAGAATCTGGCAGTTTTTTGGCGGGAACGCACTCGCACTCCAGCTGCTCACAATCGTGGCAGATTTTCGGGAAGCCTGCCTGCCAGCATTGGCATCCCTGCTCGCCGCAGTCGCATTTGACGCAACTACAATGCCGACCGCTTTCACAGGTCGATTCAGATTGTTGCTTGGAGAAGCAAAAAAGGCATACGGTAAGAACGCCTGCAGACGCGATTACCGGCGCGCATTTGACGACAGACTTTATCACGTTGAGTTCTCCCGACCTGCACATGGCGGTTTGTTGGAAGTGGGCTGCCACGTTCGCAAGTTCGTGAGACGTTAGATGATTGCGGGATCCCGATCAAGATTAATCAGAACTTCTCGGTTCATTTTGGCTTCCGCGAAGTAGACCGTTCCGCGCGCGATGGCTTTTTTCTTGTGTGCATCTTGGGGCTGGGTGGCGTTTCAGCTGATTTCAGTTGTTGAAGTCGATGGAGCCGATCGTGAAGCACCAGGCCGAGCAAGCTTTGTGGGTAAGCGGAAATGGCGATCGCGGCTGAAAACCAGTTGGGGGCGAGTCCGGAATCCCAAGTGGCGATCATTCCAATCAACCCGAGCACGGTTCCAATTGATGCCAGAACAAACACATGCCTCGCTGGATTGAAGGGAGCAAGCCAGGCCGCGAGGTAGGCTCCAGAAATTCCAACTACAACTCGATAGGACAGGGCAAGCGCCGCCAACCAGTTATCGATCGGGGCTCCGACTTTGGCAAACACGCCAACAAAGGTCATCAAAACGTCGATCAACGTCGTCATGGCGATCGTATAAATCAGTCCGGAAACGACCGCCCAAATAGATTTCCAAATCATGCTTACATAATCCCCTCCCTCCCGTTGTTGCCTGGGCTAAATCCTATTCGAATTTCGAGCGGATCATCAATAATAATCCTTGACATTTAACATGCGACAAATCAGGCTGTCGGGCCTCGTCTCAGCGCTAGCGAACGGTGCCTTTCCTCAAACCATTCGTTAATTGGCGTATCAGCGAATGGTGGCATCGTCCGTCAGCATTCGCTCTTTTTTGCGCTGTCGCAAATTTGTGATAGCGGTCAGCATTGGACTATTCCGTTTGGCGGCATTTCGCTACCGTCCGCCCGGAGCCTTTTTCGCCGTACCACCTAGAGGCTCATTGAGGTTTTGCGTGACACCGCAAGGCCTCTTTTTTTAAATACTGGCGGCGAGCCAGGTGTTGATCATGCCGGGATGCGTTGTCACTTGGCGTACCGTAGCCACAGTTGGCCTGACCGACCATTCTATCTCAGCTAACTCGTCCGCGGCCCTCAACCCTCCGAGGAAGTCGGACATCGAATACAGTTGTTTCTTCGGAGGAACGAGCATGGACCTCGCCGCCGTGAGCGCGGACAATTTCGCGTACGATAAACAGTCCGAGCCCTTGGCTGGCGTCAACCGCGGCGGCGGCACCACCGCGATTGAATAAATCGAAAATCTGTTCTAGATTCGACGGATCGATGGTTGGCCCGCTGTTTGTGACCTCAAATCGGACTTCGGTAGCGTCGCCGACAATGACCGTCGAGACGGGCGCGTTCCGTGTCCCGTATTTAAGGGCGTTCGATACCAAGTTGCGAAGGACGCGCCGCAGACGCGGACCGTCCCAGCAGCCGTGGGTGTCGCCGCTCACGTCGAGATCGAGTTGGCAGCCCGGATGAGCGCCACGCAGAAGTTCGAGTTCGCCAGCAAATACCGTCGCCATGTCGATGTCAGTTGGCGCGATCGTGATGCCCAAGCCCAGCATGGTTCGATTGAGATCAACCATGTCGTCGAGCAGTGACATCATTTCGTGACTAGCGTCCGTCAGCAGGGAAACTGCTGTCGACACCTCAACGCCGCCTTTTAGATCGTCCAAGAATGATGCTGTCATTGAGATTGTAGTGAGCGGATTTCGCATGTCGTGACTCAACATGGCAAGCACCACATTGCGCGACCGATCCACCTCAGCAGTGAAAAAATCAACAGATTCGGAAATCGCCTTGTCGATGGCTTCGTTGAAGTGAAGGACATCCATAATATTTGGATTGTCGGGCGAGCATGATTTCAGCCATCGTTGGAGGATGTTGCCGCGTAGGGAGCGGTACTCTGCGATCAGCTCTTTTAGGTTGAAGCCGTTTTTTGCCCGCTGGACGGCGTGTGTTTCCGCTGGCGTCTCTGGAGCCATAGCTTCGGGACCTAGCCCTTGGGTCTTGTCCATCTGAGCTGGAATCGATTGATGGGTGGACAAGTCTTTCACCACAGCTAACAGAATCTGCTTCGCGTGGTCCCGCACAGCCTCGGGAGACATGGTCGCCGCAGCTGGAATATAAGTGGCAGCAAATGCATCCCATTCCTCCAAGATTCCATCCATTTCACGCAAAATAAAATCGGATAGTCGCATGTTTAGACTTTCGGGCAATTGTTTCCGTTACCGAGGCAAGTACCTTTTGCGAATAAAAATTCACGAACGGCATTGTAAATGAATAACTAGGGTGTTGTCCAACAAGTGCGGATGCACTCGACTTGTGCTCGAATCTGGCACGCTCGAAGTCCGGACTGGATCACTACCGGCGGCAACAAACGACCGACACTGGCACGCTACTTGCGGTGCTTGATTTCGCCGACCCGGCATTTCAGGTGCCAGTTGCCGGAGTCGTCACCGCGTACCCATTCACGGCAACGGTGGGATCGCAGTTGGAGACGCGGGCCACTACCGAGCCAAGGATTCCGGCGGCGTCGTAATCATGCAAGGCACCGTCGGCCTCACCGCTGACACCCCAGACCTCGTCCTAGACGACAAGACCCTGATCATCGACGACGTCGTGACCATCACGGCATTCTCGTATGAAGTCCCGGCGTAAAAATTGACGTTAATCGTCGATTTTCTTTTTTAAATGAAGCCAACGGATTACTCCGGTCAGAATGTAATTCCTCGCCTCGTCTAGTTGCATTGGTTTCTTCGGCAATTCTTTGTTAAAGCGCGCATGGCGGGCATCACGTCCTGCCACCGAACCGTCGTGGTTCGACGTAAGTGTGAATCTACCCTGAGTCTTTTTCGATCCGAAACAATGCGACAATTCCACATCAGTCATGCATCGCTTACAAATTTCGAAAACCTTGGAAAGCTCATTCCAGCAGACATGTGCACATCCTAGAAAAACCAACACGTCTTGAATGTCTTTGTCCGAAAGCATCTTCAAAACACATTCAATAAAGCGTTTCGGATTTGTGCAGCCAGAAACGTCCACCTTTTGCGCATACACCGGAAAACGAGCATGAAACAAATCCCCTTTCTTTTCGAATAGCCCAGAGTATGCCAAGGTTGAACAGCGCGTTGAAATTCGGCATAGTTCGAATAATCCACGAATCTGTAAAAGGAAATCGTTCGCCAGTTTTTCGATCGAATGCACATCAATCAAATCGTTGGCATTCGGAATCCCTAGAAATAGTTTTACTTTGTGTTCAAAAGCTGGAACGACATTGTTACTTTCAATTCTTGTAAGGCCGTCGATCGTCTTCAAAAAGTTCAGTTCTCTTTCACCTCCGTCGACGCCTAAAAACCATCGTGTTTCGTTGGCCATTGTCGATCTTCTCTCTTCTTTCGCGATTTCTTGGGTTCTTGGATCAGGGGTTGGGTGATTTTTTGGTAGAGGTCGAAGAGGAATTCGACGCGTTGGCGTTCGTTGTCGAAGGGTTTGGAGCGGTAGCATTGGTCGACGGCGCGGTCGAGGGCCGCGTGGGCCTTGGCCAATTTGGGTGGCATGGTCAGCGGGTCGTAGAGATCGGCCAGCGTTGACTCGGGAAACTCCGCACGCACGTCGAGAACATGCTGCGCCGCCGCCTCGACTTTCTCTCGCTGCTTGTCCGTCACGTCCTGTGGCCAGGGGAAGTTGTTGTAGACGATGGTGTTGGAATAGCTGTAGTCGCTTTTCATGCGGCCGCAAACAGTCCGCATCCAAACCATCGGGATAGAACTCGAGACCTCGTCTTTGCTGCAACGATAGTCGATTCAATTCGTAGCAATGAACCAAGGTAGACTGCGGTCGTCGATCTTTCAGGGTATTGCGAGGCGGGCGGATCCCGAGGCCCATCCGGATTAACTGCGTAGTTATACTCTGCCCGGCCCCCAGCGACAATAATTTGGCGAGAGCATCGATCGACATTGCCAGCGGCGTTGATTCTGAACGGGAGTGCTTGTGGTTGGTTTTCTTCTTCACCTGCAAGGTCTCGATATCTCTTAGGGCCCCTTTGCCGTTCCGCTTCGGTGCTTTTGTCCGGGCGTTTTCCTTTCCCGTTTCGTGCCTCAAAAACGAATCGGTTCTGTTTCCGGAAACGCCATCCAGCCGAATTGCCAGTTTCGACAGGCCGCGAATTCGTTGGGTGCTTCGGGGGTATTGGCGGAATTGATGAATAGTCGTTTGAAGTCTTTGAGCTCGACGGCGATCCGGTCGTCCGAGAATTTGGTGATCGTCCCAGCCTCGTATTGCCCAGCGATGTGGACGTTGAAGGCCCATTTATTGGTCACGCCACACAGGTAAAACCAAGGGGCTTCGAATTCGTCTAGGCCTCAATCAAGCATACGTTTGTTGACAATTTAGAAAAAAGCTCGAAACCGTGCGGTGTTTTGCGGGTTGTTTGTAGTAACAACTCAACAATCAACTGCA
>JBEBGH010000048.1:0-21769 GCA_040081565.1 Pirellulaceae bacterium | reverse complement strand
TCCCTGGTTCAAGGTGTGATTCCACAAAGTAGCGTCGAATTCAAACTTCGACGCAACCCCAATTTTCATCCATGACAAACCACTAGTACCGGATACCCGGCAGAAGGAATGACGCCTTCTTTCGGTGATGCAAATCGCACAGGTATTTTGGTTTCTTCTGGATCGCCAGTAATGCCCTCAAGATAAATTCCGAGGACGTCAAGTGGTCCGATCTTGTAGTCATTTTTAGGAATTAAAAGTCTCTCCTCGATAGTCGGTTCCCGCATTAGTGTGACCATACAGCGTGGACTATCCCGTGGATTCAGTATCCCTGTATATGCGTCTCGAATTTTGGACTGCGCTATTCCAAGAGTAAGTCCTTTCACTTGAATTGGTTTAACCAGAGGCAATGCAACGGTCCCATTCGCCAGAACCAAAACGGGATAGCCGGTTGACGGCGTTAAACCGGATTCGCGGTCCGGAATTTGTACTGGAGGAAGTTCGTATTCATTGCCGAGCACTCGCTCAATGTAAACACCCAAGACGTCGTAGGCGCCAATGATGTGCTCGCTGGCGGGCTTTGTCCCTTGAGCAATTGCGTGGTTGTAATTCGGAAACGGAATCAACGATTCGTTGAGAAAGATAATTACAGCGAGAATTAAGATGTGATTTTTCATTTCGCCTCCGCCGACTGAGTTAAACAATCGCCCACAGATTCTATCGAGTTCTTATCGCGAATAAAATCAGGTGCTGCCGCCGAAGTTCAGTTTTAGCCGACTGTCAAAACCAACCCGCAAATTGTTTAGGCGGTATCTCGGTACGTCTACCGCGGCATTTAACTGGTTGCAATCTTTCATACGTTATCCGCTGCCAACATCCCAATATAGTTTTCGATGAATTGCTCAGGTGGTCGTGCTCCGGTGCTGGGTGTTTCCGTGCTGGTGTCCCGCTGGATTGACATTCGCCGAATCCCTGAGAAAATGTCGCGTGACTGGGCCTTTTCAGACCAAACACCTCTATTGTGATTCCTATCAATAATTTGGTTTTTGAAAGGCTACACAACGATTAAGCCGTACCTGCGGCCGACACCGCAACCCAATCGTTAGGCCTCCGAGATTCCACGTGTCCCGAACCGGGGTGGAAAAACTTCCGCCAGCAGGCGTTGGGGATGCACTAATGCAAGGGAACCGTTATGAATCATTCTTGCTTGAGAGCGTTAATTCTGGTGTACCCTTTGATTGCCTTTTCCTTTGCCGGATGCTCAGATTCGCAATCAGCAACCGCTCAGGTTGAGGATGCCAAAACGAAAGCAGAAATATCTGATGCGGATGAGCGCGCCAAAGCATTGGAGGCGTTGGGCCGCGCGCTTGCGGCTGAGGCTGACGCCGTCCAAAGTGCCTTGCTCGATCCTGCAAATGATTGGTTACGCGATGATCCTTCTTTCCGCAGGGCGATTCGGGAAGCGTCTGTGAAGCACAAGATTTCGCAATTGACTCTGGCCCGGCCGGAAGAGCCCGGCGAATGGTTGGAAATTGAAGGCGAAGTGATCGATGCCGACAAAAAACCGATTGCAGGCGCAGTAGTCGACGTGTTCGGGACCGATGAAAAAGGAAACTATCACCCGACCATCGAGGGTGAATCCACTCCGAGGCTGTTTGGCGTTTTGGTTGCCGATGACGAGGGGAAGTTCTCATTTCGCACCATCCGGCCGGGGCCGTATCCGGGCACGCGCAACGCCCGTCATTTTCACATTTGGGCAACGGCAGCCGGCAAGCGCATGGCTGTGCCGCACTACGCGGTACTCAGTGACGATCCTCTGCTTGATGAGCCGCAGAACGCCGAGCAGCGCGGCGAGGCTATCCGCGTGATCATGCAGCCAAAACGGGCAGACGGCGTAGCGACCGGGAAAGTCGTATTGCCGATGCGGTAGACTTTGTGAGCCTTATTCTTCGCACTGAGCCCGCGTCCGCAGCCGAACTCAAATTGCACCGTAAAAGCAATGTTCGGGGCATACCCTACGACAGCCCGGACTAGGTGATAAAAACTGCGAAGAAACTTGACCTGGAATCAACCTTGAGGGTGCCCGGCAGGCCAAAGAAACGATAAGCTGGACCTTTCCCCCGTTTCCAGCGCACGGGAACCGCCAGCCAACTCGTCACGGTTTCCCCTGTCATCGGTTCTTGTTGCTAGAAGTCGGATTCCACGCTCGAATAATTAGACTTAACCCTTGCGAGCATCTAACATGCGAATCTCCATGGACGCGGGCCACGCGGTCAGCTTGGTCGTTGGCGGCGGGGAATAAAAACGAAGGAGTTCATCATGCTGAGAATCGTATTTGTCATTGTGCTACTGCTCTTGCATTCTGCAGGAACACAAGCTCAAGGCCAAGAACCACTTGATAAAAAATGGAGTTCACTCGAAATCGCGCTGTCTTCCCTGAAAACGTGGGGCACAAAGAACTACAGCTCCAGCACAACGCATCCCGGACCGGAACCCAGGGTGGTCGATATTGGCTCTTTTGCCATGTCCACAGAAATAATCGGGGACTTAGTTATTCTGCGAGACAGAAGTCAAGGGGTGATTCGAGGGAAAAAAATCTCGCTGGACGTGACTCACATTTGCCGAAAAGACAACTTTCTCTCTCCCGCCCGGTTCGAATGCAATAGCGCAGGGACTGACCAATTAGTCAACTTCGTGGCAATCGTGGCCAACGGGAAAGCAAAGATTCGCGCGAGTGATGGGCGCGAGGACACTCGAGAGTTTCCTGAAGGGACTATCACATTGCATGCAATGATGCGCCTGGTGACATTGGTCCCCAGGACTCCTGGTAATGCATACTCCTATGACTTCTCGTTCGAGTCAGCAGATACGTCCCTTAAGAGGCAATACCGACTGTTAGTCTTGCAGCCCGAACAACTCATTGTCGGCGAGCGTCAAGTGGAATGCTCAAAGATGAAGTTGACTGGCGGAGGGATCAACCCAATTTATTATTGGGTAACTATGGACGGCGTGCTGCAACGCGTCGCGGCTGATGACAACAGGAATATCATCGAGTTAAAGGACACACCGTCGGGGCAAATCGACGAATTTCAACCGAACGTCAGCGAAGGAGGCCGGGCCAACACGATTGCCGTTCATCCGACCAATAACGACATCATCTTCGTCACTTCGGAGTCCGGCGGACTCTTTCGCAGCATTGACCGAGGAAAAACCTGGAAACATGTCGATAGCATTCCCTGTTTTGCCACCATGAGCGTTGCCTTCGTTCCGAGTAATCCAGACATTTTGCTTGTAACCACGAAGGATGATTACAAAACCAAAAGTGGCGGCGGAATTTGGCGCAGCACGGATGGCGGGTTCAGCTGGACTCAGGCAGCATTGACACCCCCAAACGACATGCGTCCCGAGGCGTACGACATTAGCATCGCTCCCGATAGGGGGACGGTTTATGTTGGTTGGCCCTATGGGTTGCTGACCAGCACAGATCAGGGGGCGACTTGGACCGCGAGTGACCCCTATCCGGCCGGGGGAGCCCAGGAGGTCACCTCGTTGTCGGCACTGAGCGGAAATAGGCTTATCGTCGGAGGACCGGCCGGCGTTCGTTTCTACGACGGTTCCGTATGGAAATCGCCCACGAACAGCAGCAGCATCGGCGGCCTCTTGAGCATGGGCATTCACTCTCTTAGCAACGCTTTGGGGTCAAAGGTGTTCGTGTTTAATTCCGCCGGTCAGATTTATTTCACCAAAAACGGCGGGCAAGATTGGACTCAAATCCCCAAGCCCCCCCTTTCCAGCGGGGGATGCGGCGGAATCCCCTTCGTCAGAGCTAGAATTTCATCAACCGATCCTCAAAGCTCCTTAAACCTCTATTTCGGCGATCAATGTAAGGTTTACAAACTAAACTGCCCTTTCGACAACATCACGGGTAATTATGATTTTTCCGGACTCTGGAAAGAATTGATCGTGGATCACCCGGACACTCGAGATATCGCGTTTACTTCGTCAGGTGTACCTTTGCTCCTTGCCACCGATGGAGGACTGCATCAAACCTCCGATGACGGTGCCAACTGGACGTTTGTCGGCGGAGGATTTGCTGGATTCAATGCCCTGCAAATCAACGAGGTGAAGGGTCAGATCATCACCGATATCAATAGCCATGACCTCTACTATGCCACTCACGATAACAACCTCTATTCATCGGGGGATGGGGGCACTACCTGGCAAAAAGGCGATTCCTGGGAGGGGTACTTCATAGAGATGGAACGAAGGGTTCCCACCGCAAACGATTGGACGTTTACCTACGTAACCGTCTACGGGCCGGCCCCAAGCAATCGGATCAGCAAACGTCTCTTTTCCCAAATAGAAATCTGGAACAACCCACCTGGCCATAACCCTCTCGACCCTCTCCTGAAAAGCCACCCAAAAATTCTGGGAAAATCTTTCCATATTCAGGGGACCAACACTATTGCAACATTCCAATTCCAGAAAGGATTGGTTTACACTTCCGACTTGGGAAGAAATTGGCAGCAATTCGCTACTTTTTCCGCAGAACCCCAAGACCTTCCAAAAACCTCTTTTTATCCATTTACCTCTTCTCATATTATTTACCAGCCCATCAGGGTAGGCTATGACTCGTCATTGAACTTCGAGATCAATAAACTGGCACGAATTCAATGCCCCAATATTCCCGGACCAGCAACGACGGTAACCTATCCGGCCATGACCAACTTCGGTGGGCTGGGAATGAATTACACGTGGGATACCGCATATCAGGTTTTTGCCGTTGATCCCTTTGCTCCCTGGCACCTCATCGCTCCTGATGTGGTCAACTCCCGCATGATGGAAAGCCAGAATTGGGGCGATAACTGGACGGAACTGGCGCAGTTGACTCAACTGGTGACCGATGGCGGCAATTTTCGATTCAGCCGGGGCAGGGACAAAGAACCCACCGTCACGAAGGGCATTTTCCCCATCGTCACGGCTGTCAGTTTTTGTCCCGACGTGCCCAATCTGATCTTGGTGGGGACTTCCGAAGGGGGGATTTACGTTTCATCCGATGGCGGTACCAATTGGGCACCGCTCAAAGGCTCGGAAAAGATTACCAAGATCACTTCCTTCTATTGGAAATCCGCGAATGAGGTCATCGTCTCCTCCTATGGCCGCGGGTTGTGGTTTCTTTCGGGCGTAACTACGAGTCATAATAACGAATTAATACCATTGGATTTGAGATCCACACCTCCCAACGAAGTGGTCCACTTAGCGCCGCCACCACCGCCACCGCACATGAGCACTCCCCCACACAAGTTTATCGTGGTCTGGAATGGGGAGATACACGGCGGAATCACGGAAATGGGGATACTGAAGGAACTATTCGTAAGTCCGGGCAGTTCCGTGATTTACTCGGCAGAGAGCGAGCAGTTCGGTTCGATCAAGATCACTGAAACCGCGAAAGCCATTGGGTTCAAAGGCCTGGAAGAAGCTCCTGTATCACAGCGGAATTTCGACGTGATGAAAGGCATTCATTTGGGAAAAGATAATCAGTTCCTCGGGGTTGTTTTTGGGGACAAACAGTTACGATTCGATCCGACGAACGCCGCTGTCGAAAAGGATGGAGATCGAAAATCGCCAATTGAAGGCAAGCCTTATCTGCGATTTCATAGCTCACCATCCAATAGCGGCTCCGCCTACGGAATGAACGAACTGATGCATCTATCTTGCACTGGCTGGAAGGAAGGCGTGGCCGACTTTAGTGCTGACGTTCCTCTCGAAGTGCTCGTTGACGGCAATGTGGTTTCCACCTGGAAGGATGGAAAAGAAGTAGGCGAGAGAATCCAAGCGGATGCCCAGGGAACCATTCAGTTCCAAATCCGCTTTCCGGTACAGGTCGGCATCCACACTGTCATGCTTCGTACTCAAGACCAAAAAAAGACAGTGCTTGATGGAGCAATGTTCTTCGTCAAGCATCGTGATGAAGAAAGGAAAGAAATGCTGAAAGGGACTGAAACGCCAAAACCGAAGTAGTGTCGGAAGAAACGGGTTGTTGGTACTCGCGATAGGCCTGGCCAAAGCGTTGTTCGAGCGCCTGCAACTGTAATAGGGCTTGGAACAAATCTCAAGCCAAAGCTCGGGGCGTCAATTGGGAAATGCGGGTCTAGACGATTAATCGTCGTAGGCGGCGCGATAGCGACGACGGCGGGTGTTGCGATGCTTTTGGGATACCGTTTCCCCCTCAGTGAACCAATAGCCGCCCAAGACCTTGTAGAACAACAGGAGAATGAAGGCTCCCCCGGCTCCGACGCTGAAACCCTCCAAGCTAATGGGTTGGATGTTCTGGGTTGGATAAAAGTACTTGAGAATCGCACAGCCAATCAGCGTGCCCGCGATACCCATCATCAGAGTTGCGATTGTCCCTCCGGGGTCACGACCCGGCATAATCGCTTTGGCAGCCAGCCCAACGATGGTTCCGAAGCCGACCCAGGTCAAAGCAATGTTGGCGTAACCGGCAAGTTGTTGAAAATCCATTTTTTCCTCGAAGGCGTCGCGATCCTGTCGGCTTACCAAAATTGGTCTTACTCTTGTTTATCGGGATTCTGAGCCCGCAAAGTTTCCGCAGGTCCAAAATTCTTTAGAAGATGTTGGATTCTTCGTGGTCGAGCTACCAAATTCCGTTTTTAAGTCTGCGCGATTGGGAGAAAGCGGAAAAGAGCATTTCGCTAGTGCTAGCAATGCGTTAACTAGCCAGCTTCATCCATCCGCTGGATCTGGCAACTGCTGCTCCCTTAAAAACGACTAAATCCGCAAAGTCCGATTGCTTCACAACCATTACCTAAAACGCTCAAGCAACTTCTTGATCACGTTGTCGAAAAAAGTTGAGCAAAAGAGACACCCGATGCGCAATTGCTGCACCTCGGGCGTAAGCGCGGGTAATAATCTGGCGTCGTTTTTCGTGAACGGCGCGGAACGTGTCGTCACGGCAAGTACGTTGAGTTTTAGAGATTCAGGCCAATCCATGCAAAAGTTTCACCTTGGTCAAATTCTGGTTGGGGCCGCATTGTTGACCGCCGCGTTTTATTTCGGAATCAATTACAAGGTTCAACCGACTCCCGAAATGAACAGCGTTGCCGAACTGGCAAACGAAGATTTGACATTAAAAAAACCGTTGCTGCCTCCCAGTGAGACTGAAACGCAGACGAAGCAATTGCAAAATCCGGTAGCCAAGTCCGCTCCCTTGCAAGCTCCTTCGCTTACGAAACCAGAACAGCAGATCCCCCAACTACAGATGAAACCGGGTGAGGTCGCCGCCAAGTTCCAAGAGCAATCGGTGGAGCCAGATTTTTCGCGGATCAAATCTTTGCCAGAACCTCCGGCTTCGAGCATCCTTGACCGAGGCCAATACTCGGCCGAACCGTTAGCCAATTCAAACCCGCGTGAAACTCGCGATGCGTTCAAACCACTGATCCCGCCGACGTTGCCGCAAGACAATTCGACGCTGATCACACCGGAAATTTCTCAATTGGACCTGCCGGCCCAAACACCGGTTGCTCAACGTGCCACCTCGTCCAGTTTGTTGGCAATCCCCGAACGGCAGTTGGTCGCGAATCCCAATCGCAAATCTTCGTTCCAAGTTCATGTGATTCGTTCAGGTGAAACCTTGCAGTCGATTGCCAAGCGTTACTACCACAGCGACGAATACTACTTGGAAATTTATGTGGCGAATCAAGATGTTCTTCCAAGCCCGATTCGACTTCCGGCAGGGACGACGATCAAAATTCCTGATCTGGCCAATCGGTCGGCGTCCGCCAACGACAAACCGCGGTAGGCGTCGCAAATTGGGTGAAATTCATTAAGATGGTCGGTCTAAATTCACCCGAATGCCGTTTCCCCTGGACTGTCCATGAATCTCGAAAAACCGGTAGTTGCTTATACCGCCGACTCAAATTACGACGCGCACTTGATCGTTGAATTCCTGCGCAACAAGGGCGTGACGGCTTTTGCGGTCGAAGATCAATCGCTTGCTGGTGTTTGGGGTTTGGGAACTCTTCCTCAAATTCATAAACCGCAAGTCTGGGTCGAGGAAGCGGATTTGGATCGCGCGACCGTTGAGCTTGCCTCGTTTGAACACGAGCGTCAGGAAATTCGACATCCCAGCAACACCGTTCTCGGCGACGTGCAAGTAACTTGCGAAGATTGCGGCAAGGAAACGACGTTCCCCGCGTCGCTCGAGGGAACTGTTCAAGTGTGTAGCCACTGCCATGCCTATGTCGATGTCGGGGACATGCCTGATCTGGAGGAAGGTATCGTCGAAGGCGATTTCGAAGACGAAGCAGAGCCCAGCGAGTGATTCGAGTCGACCAACGATTAGATCAGCGTTGCGCGGAGCCAACGATGAGTTGAGCCCAATGGTAGGTTTGTGCGGAAGCCAAATCATGTGCCTGTTCGCGACAGGATGTCCCGGTGGCAACTACCAGCGTCTTGGACTGTTGAGCCTGGCGAATCGCCGGCAGGAATTTCTGTTCGGAGATCTTTAGCGACACATCGTAGTGCGAGTAACCGAAGCCGCCCGCCATCCCACAACAACCGAGGTCAGTAAGCGTGGCGACATAACCAGCCGCAGCCAACAATTCCTGCGTTGCCGCCGCTCGGAACAAGGCTCGTTGATGACAGTGCGGATGGACAATGACGGCGCGCTTGTCATCCGCATTGCGTTTGGTCAATTTGAAATGCCCTTGGCCTAACGCTTCCGCCAGGAAATCATCAATCAAATGGACATTCGCCGCGACCAGTCGCCCTAGACTTTCGTCCTTAATCAGATCTGGCAGATCGTCTGTGAGGGCCGAAGCCTCCGATGGTTCAATACACAAAACAGGAATTCCAGCGTTGGCGTACGTTGCAAGTTCCGCAAAGAGTGCGGCACTGCGTGACCTGGCTTCGTCGAGGAATCCGACAGACATCCGTGTTCGCAAAGCGTCGTAGGCTTGTGTGATGGTGACTTCAAATCCGCACGACCAGAGCAATTCGACGACCGCGATCGCAATGTCTGGTTCCAGAAAACGGTTCCAAGTGTCGACGAAAAGGGCAATCTTTCGATCTGAAGAAGGTCCGTTTGTGCGATTTAGTTTCCACCACTGATCGAAGCTGACCTTAGCCGGTCTTGGAAGTTGTCGCCGCCGGTCTATTCCGTAACGTTTCTGCAAAATTTCACGAGCGAACGGCAATCCCATCGCCAGTCTCGCGGCCCAAGGCATTCGCGCGGCCAGCGCAAGCCGCTGGGGCATGGCTGCGATGAATTTAGCGTTCGCCGATGCGCCCTGTTGTTCCCACTTCACTTGCAACGCTTCGCTTTTCAGGCGAGCCATATCCACCGCGTTTGGGCATTCAGACTTGCAGGCTTTGCATGACAGACACAAATCCAAGGCCGCGTGCAAATCAGGATTAGCCAAGCCGGGTGGGTCGAGCTGCCCGGAAATGGCAAGTCGCAGCAAATTGGCTCGACCTCGCGTTGAATCTCGCTCGTCCCGCGTTGCTCGATACGAGGGGCACATGGCTCCCTTCAGGTTCTTGCGACATGCGCCCACGCCATTGCATTGTTCAATCGCGCCCGTCAAATTGCCCTGTTCTCCGTAACGAAATCGCGAAGAGACTTGTGCCGCAGTCTGCAGGTAGGCGACTCGATCTGTTTCACTATCTCCATATCGCAGCAGATGATCCAACGGCGGGGCGTCGATTTTCCGATTCGGGTTAAAAAGATTATCAGGGTCGAAGAGCTGTTTGACTTCAACGAAGGCCTGATACACTTGCGGCCCGAATTGTCGACGGAGGAACTCTCCGCGCACGATGCCGTCGCCGTGTTCGCCCGAGAAAACGCCGCCTACTTCACAACACTTTTCGAAACAAGCTTCGGCAATCTCCCGCATTTTGCGACGATCTGCCTGTTCGTGCAGGTCGAACATTACCTTGTAATGCAGAACGCCGACGGATGCGTGAGCATAGGTCGAAATGCCCATCCCGATTTTTTCGCAAAACTCATAGACGAAACGGTTGTATTCTGGCAAACGATCAATCGGAATGCACGCGTCTTCGATCAAAGCGATAGATTTCGCTTTGCCCGGAATATTTGAAATCAGCCCAAGTCCCAGGCGGCGCACTTCCCAAGCCTGTTTCTGCTCCTCGGGGTTTTGCAACATGTGATGACCGGCACAGCCAGCTGCACTTCCAGAATTTAGATATTTCTGTGCGCGGTCGACTGCTTCCAGAACGGTCTCGCCAAAAAATTCGACCAATAAAACCGCGGCGGGAACTGGGCCGCCCGTGACGATTACGCGGCTCATCTCCCGAGTGGAAGCGTTGCGCACCGCCTCGCTCAGCAAAATATCGTCGAGCAACTCTACAGCACTCGGTTGATGTCGCAGAATCTCCGGCAATGCACACAGCGCATCGTTCACGGACGAAAACGAGCTGACGACCATTGCGGTTGCCGCTGGAATCGGGCGAAGACGCAAAGTGGCCTCCGCCGCTAGGGCCAAAGTTCCCTCTCCGCCGACGATCAAATCCGAAAACGATTTCGGTCGATTGCGATCGACAAAATATTGAAGTGAATATCCCGCGGCAATGCGCGGCAAGTTGGGAATCTTGGCTTCAATCGATGCCCGATATTTCTCAACAATAGCCGACAACTTGGAAACCAGCCTTGAATTAACATCCGAGCCGCCGACAAGCGCGTCCCATGCCCGAGCTTCATACCACTGCGTCGTCAACCAGTTGCCATCCGGCAGAAGACACTGCAAGGACTCGATTGAATCCGAAGTCCGCCCGAACACAATTGAACGTGTGCCACATGCGTTGTTGCCGATCATTCCGCCAATGGTTGCCCGACTGGCTGAGGCCGGATCGGGCGCAAAGAGCAGGCCATGGCGAGCCAGTAGAGCATTCAAATCATCCAACACGATGCCAGGTTCCACCACGGCAGTTAGTGATGAGGGATCGACTCGAATCAGCGAGTTCAGGTGGCGCGAAAAGTCGACAATCAGACCGGAACCAATGGCTTGCCCGGACAGACTTGTTCCTCCTCCGCGACCGACGATTGGAATCCGCTGCTCACGGCAAAAGCCCACAAGCGTTTCCAAATCCGTTTTGTTTTTTGGAAAAGCGACCGCGGTCGGCATTTGCTGGTAGACGCTGGCGTCGGTCGCATAGGCACCGCGCGCGCCGAAACTGGTGTCCACGGAACCCTCAATTTGGGACGCGAGCCTCTGCCAATCTACTTGCGACTTTGCCATCTTTTTCCAGCGGTTACCCAGAGAAGTTCGCCCAGCATCAAACTCTAACGCTGACTTCGCAACCGCAAATCAACTGCGGAGTTCAAGCTTAAATCCAATCGGACTGACGTTTTGGCCTTATTGGACGGCACTATTTTAGCGTTTGTCGCCCCGAACCGGAGGAGGCTTGTCTTGATGGGGGACTTTGTGGGGGGGAAAAAAATTACCGCATACGCTCGTTGTGTTTAGTCGATGCAAATGCTGGATTCGACAGCACGGATCGGAAATTATGCAAATAAACACCAATATCTCTCAAGTTCGCGAACTTGTTCGTAGCCGTTTGGCCCGGCTCGTGAACGATTCGGAAGCACAAATTTCGCAATCCTATCAAGTTGTCAAGAATCAACTGGTTGGCATTCATTTCACTTTCGGTAACTACTCGACCGTTTGGAAATTTTCCGATCCAGTCGCGATCGTTACGCTGGAAGGCACCGAGGTAATGCGAATCGAAGTCGCTCCATCCCAGGAAACGCAGTCGCGCCGTGCAGCTTAACTACTCGTCAAGGTTTACCACTTCCCACAGCGATTCTTTGGCGCATCCGGTAGTTGATAGCACGACCCACAGCAGGTCGCGCAAAAAACTTCTATTCCGTACAACTAAGATTCCGATTCTATCATTCGGGTCAGATCACATTCGAGCTTGGATTAAGGCACGCCCATGCCAACATTTACTATCCTGATTCCCTTGCTGGGTCCTCAGGAACAATTTGAGCAAACGCTGGCTTCGGTACTTCGAAGCCAACCTGCTCAAACTCAAATCATTGTGCCCTTCGACGGTAAGTATGTCGATCGTTACAACTTAAAGGCCGAAGGCGTTGAGTTCGTTGCGATTCCTAACAAGCGCCGGCTTGTAGATTTTTGGAATGCAGGTCTAAGTCGTGCGACGGGCGAGTTATTGATCGTTTTGCGGCCTGGTGTGGAAGTGAACGATGCCTGGAGTTTTCAAGTTGCTCGCGCGTTCACCGATCGGAATCTGGGAATGCTGGCCCCCGTCGTTGAGGTGGGTCAAGGTCGCGTTTTTGGGATCGAGGTTGAGCGAACAGGAACTCGTCGGCTCGTGACGTCGAAGCCAAGCAAAACCACTGCCCCAACTTCATACGCTGCGGTCTACAGAAATGAAGCGATCGGATGGCTACCGCAAATTGACTCAGGGATCGCGGATGTTTACCTCGACGCGGAAATCGCGTTGGGCTTGCATGAAGTCGGTTTTGGTTCGGCAATTGCTACCGATTGGATCGTAACGTGTGCCGGTGATTCCATTGTGACCGAAGGACGATTGGCGCACGGTTGCTCTGCAGCCCGAGCACAAGCTCGTCACTCGAACTACCTGAAGGCCGCGGGTAGCGCTGTTGTCTCTGATTTGATTTCGGCGCTCAGCGCTGGGGTATGGAAGATCAACCACGCCATGGAGCGTTTTTCGGCGAAAAGATTCCGATCGGTCGATGACCGAGCACGGCAACTGTTGGGGCAAAATCGCAAGGCACGTGCGGAACTAGAATTGAAACGACTCGATTCGAAAAACGGCATACGCCGCGCAGCTTAAATGTTGCTTCACATTTAGGGGCTTTGATTGAGTCGCAGAATTTCGACGCACTCTCCGCTCTGGTAAGCCGATTCTCGCGGTGGAAAAAAGGCCAGCGAGTCGGCTGCTGCAAGGCACTTCAAATCTGACGATCCCTGCCACGGCAACGGGTGAATTCTTGTAACACCGCCTTCGTCGACCATTGTCGTAACTGGCCAATAAGTGGGGCGTCCACCGCGTACGACGTGGTCTGTTGCCAAGACACCAGAGGTCATCTTGCGTTCCGGCTTCAAATTTCCGGTCAGCATTTGCCAACAGGCAACCACAAAAACTTCAAAGCAAGCGAGCGTTGACACCGGGTTGCCCGGCAACCCGAACACATACTGACGACGTGTACCCGTGTCTCGAACCCCGAACCAAATCGGCTTGCCGGGTTTGATGGAAACGTTGTGAAACACTTGTCGCACGCCGCGTTCATTCAGCACTTGGGGGACCAAATCCACCATTCCTGCAGAAACGCCGCCGGACAAGACTAACAAATCCGCTTCCAGGCCCGTTTGGATTTTTTTCTTCAAAGATTCTCTATTGTCCCTCGCGATTCCCAAATCACGCACCGACTTTGCTAGTCGGGCGGCCAGCGCCGACAACATCGGTCCATTGCTGTTGCGAATGTAGGCGATTGCCGGCTTTTCCGACGCCGTTACCAATTCATCTCCGGTCGCCAAAACTGCGACGGTTGGATTGCCGAACACTTTAAGCTCGTGCATTCCGACTTCAGCCAGCAATCCAACATCATGCGATCGAATCAAATGCCGCTCTGGCAGCACAACCTCGCCTTCTCGCATCGACTGGCTGCGACGCATGATGTTTCGTCCGGCAACAACCGGTTCATGCACAATGACAGAATTCGCTTCAGGATTGAAGTCCGTATGCTCCAGCATGACCACTGCGTCGGCGCCCGAGGGAACTGGTGCGCCGGTCATGATCCGAATCGCTGTGCCGGCAGTCAGGGTTTTCGATGAAAAATTCCCTGCCAAGATCGTGTCGATGACTTCGAGACGAACTCCGGGCTTCTCGACGTCCTTACTGCGCATGGCGAAGCCATCCATCAAGCTCTTGTCGTGCGGAGGTGAATCGACATCGGCGATGACGGGTCGAACCAAGCGGCGACCGACCACTTGAGATAAAGGAACTGTTTCAGCGGCCAATGGGCGGGTTTCGGCTGCAATCAACTTCAGTGCCGTCGCGATCTCAATCATGGTCGTGATTCACTCAAACCGAAGTTGCCAGGAAATTTTGCAGGAGACGAATTCCATGCACCGTCAGAAAACTTTCCGGGTGAAATTGGACGCCAAAGGTTGGGAACTTTCGGTGTTGAATGGCCATGATTTCCTGATAACCGTCAGGATCAATCGCCCAAGCCGTCATTTCAAAATCTTTCGAGAGCGTTGGCGGCCGTATCACCAAGCTGTGATAGCGCGTCGCCGTCATCGGATTTGGCAGTGATTCGAAGATCCCCGTTCCCACATGATGAATTGAATCTGTTTTCCCGTGCATCAGTCGATTGGCTCGCACGATATCGCCGCCTGTCGCAGCGCCAATGGATTGGTGTCCGAGACAGACACCCAGAATCGGCAACTGCCCATGAAACCGTTCGATGGCCGCCATCGAAATGCCAGCTTCCCTGGGGGTGCAAGGGCCGGGTGAAACTACGAGGTGCGATGGCTTCAAACTCTCAATTTCCGCACAAGAAATCTTATCGTTGCGAAAGACCTTAATCTCCAACCCTGGATCGATCTCGCCGAAGCGTTGGACCAGGTTGTAGGTAAATGAATCGTAGTTATCGATAATCAAGATCATGTTTCAGCAACCTTGCCGCTTGCCGAAAATGGCTTTTCGCCTTCCGTTTTGGCAATCAACACGGCACCGGTCGCGTCGCCAAAGACATTGACGGCCGTTCGGACCATGTCCAGCGGTCGATCCAGGATCAAAAGAATTGCCAAGCCGCCTGATAGATCAACTCCATTCCCCAACTGCTTGGACACCGAATTAAGAATGATGATGATGGCAACGAGCGAGGCACTTGGCACTCCGGCGACTCCGACGCTTGTCAACAAAGCGATCAAGACGACCATGAACTGCACCGACACATCCAGTTGATATCCAAACAACTGCACGATGAACATTGCAGCGACGCATTCATACAAGGCCGTTCCATTCATGTTTACCGTCGCTCCCAGTGGCACGACGAACGCCGCGGTCTCATTGGAAACCCCCGCTCGATTTTCGCAACAGTCCATGGTCACTGAAATCGTCGCATTGCTGCTGGCGGTCGAGAAAGCCGTCAGCAGCGACGGCAACATGGCCTTGAACAATTTGATTGGACCAATTCCGGTAAACAAAAACAGAATCCCCGGCAGGACGATAAACAAGTGAAACAAAAGGCCAACCAAGGCCGTGATCGCAAACCATTTCAAGGCCTCAATCAAGTCGCCAACTCGTTCTTCCGCCGCCAGCGTCACATAGTTGTCCATAATCGTATGAGCTAACAGCATTGCGACGCCGATGGGGGCCATCCGCAAAACGAAATCCGTAAACATCATGCTGATGTCGTTGACACCCTGCCAAAAGTTCTCCATTGTTGATTGCGTCGCGCCATGCAGGTGGCTCATGAAGTACCCGAAGAAGAGCGCGATGGTGATCAACCCCAACAGGTCCATATCCACTGCCGCCTTGACAGGATTCGCGGGCATCAGGCTTTTTAAGACGCCGAGGACTTTGGCAACCAACGTCTCACCGCTTTTCTCCTGATCCATCTTGGCACTGTCCGCCAACCGTTTAGTTTCGGCAGAAAAATTGGCTTGAATCTCCGAAACGCGCCCCGCATCAAGCAGAGGTTTATTGGGATCGATCACACCTGGCTTGATCCAGTTCACCAAAAAAAGGCCAATGAGAATGGCGATTGTGCTTGTGGTCAGAAAATATGAAAGTGTTTTCAGTCCCAGGCGGGCAAAGCCCTTACGGGCCGCAATCGACGCAATCGCAAGAATGATCGAACTGGTCACCAGGGGAATCACAACCAGCTTTAGAGCGTTCAAGAACATTTCGCCGCCGGTTTTGAAGAGCAGTCGAAAGGGGTTGTTTTCCAGATATTCCCGTGGCTTCAACCCGCTCTGATTATTGATCGCCAATTGGGCCATGAAATAACCAACCAGAATCCCGACAACCAATCCCACCAGAATTTGCCAATGCAATTTCCAAGTCCAGATTTTCCACAACGGCGGTTTGTTGCTTGACGATTCCATGGAACGAAAACACAATCATTTGGCTGGTGAATAGACGGCACAAGGATCGTGCGATTATAGTGACTTCATTCGCAATCGGCGATAACAGGACTTGGCCCTTTCCATAAACCAATAATGCCTAACTCTGCTGTTCTACATTGGATTGAAGACGAATTGCAGCGACTCGTCGAACGCAACCAATATCGAACGCAGCGGATTAGGGAAAGTCCACATGTTTCCGGGCTGGTTCAGGTCGACGGCCGGACGCTGATCGACTTTTCTTCCAATGATTATCTCGGGCTTTCAGCCAATTCCACCCTGGTGGATGCGGTTCACTCGTGCGTCAGCCAAATGGGTTTTGGCAGCGGTGCAAGTCCCTTGATTACTGGCTACGGTGTTTGGCACAGACGACTGGAACAGGAATTGGCACGGTTTGAGGACGCCGAGGCTGCCCTGGTATTCGGCAGTGGCTACGCAGCAAACATCGCCGTGATCACTGCGTTGGTTGGACCGGGCGATTGTATTTTTAGTGATGAACTGAACCACGCCAGTATTATCGACGGCTGCCGCCTTTCGGGCGCAAAAATTGAAGTCTACCGGCACAACGACCTCGTGCACTTACGGGAGATGATTGCGGCTGCTGGTCAATTCCGGCGAACGCTGATTGCGACCGATAGCCTTTTCAGTATGGACGGTGACTTCGCCAGACTTCCGGAACTGGTGCAAATTGCTGAAAGTGCAAATGCAATGCTGATGATCGACGAGGCCCACGCGACCGGCGTGTTCGGCGAGCGAGGAAAAGGAGTTGCTGAACTCATGGAAGTCGCCGAGAAAATTCTCATCCGAGTCGGTACCCTCAGTAAAGCCTTGGGTGGTATTGGCGGATTCGTCGTTGGCCCACAAGTCCTGATCGATTGGGTCCGCAACAAGGCCCGCAGTTACATTTTCTCGACGGCAATGCCAGAAATCGCGGCCGCGGTGGGTTTGGCTGCTCTGCAATTGGTCGAGCAGGAACCTCAGCGCCGAATCACGCTGCTGGAAAAGAGTAAATGGCTGCGCGAGGAATTGGGCCGAAATGGGATTGCCACTGGAAACAGCGAGAGTCAAATCATTCCCATCATTGTGGGAAGTTCCGGTGATGCATTGCGGGCCAGCAGTGAATTGGCGGAGTCTGGTTTTCTCGTACCCGCCATTCGCCCACCCAGCGTCCCGGAGAACTCTTCTCGTTTACGCCTAAGCGTTACCTCCGGCCATTCTGAGGAGCAGCTGAGCGACGTTGTCCTCGAACTTGCGCGCATCATCCGCATTCTTTCATGACGTCGGCCGAATCAATCAGCGCTTCGCTAATTCTGAGAGCAACTCAATTTGAATCTGTTGAATCTCGACGAGACGTTGCCATTGATGTGACAACAAATGGTCGACCTTTTCATGGAGGTGCCGGATCTCCAATTCGGCCTTTAAATTGATTTGGTAATCATGCTGAGAGCGCAACCGATCTTTCGCCTCTTGTCGGTTCTGGCTCATCATGATCACGGGGGCTTGCACGGCAGCCAAACAAGAGAGGATTAAATTGAGCAGGATAAATGGAAATGGGTCGAAAGCCCGACTGATTAGAAGAAAACTATTGACGACGATCCAAACGACCATCAAAGCGGCAAATGCAAGGAGAAAGTACCAGCTACCGCCGAAGGAAGCGATTTTGTCAGCCATTCGTTCGCCCAACGACCACTTTTGCTGAAACTCCGAATCGATGTTAGCCGCCAGAATTTCATGTTTGCGCAGACTATCGAGAACCTCACTCTCCAAAACGGTAATCTCGCCTTTTTCGGAGGATAGTAGTTCTTGCACATATGCGCCGCGATACCGATTGAGATCTATCCGGCAAATTAGGCTGTCGGAAGTCCACCTTGGATTTTCTTTTGCAATCAATTCGCCGACACGGTCATGAACGGCCGAACCTTGAACCAATTCACGAAGCGGAAATTTCTGGCCACAGACAGCGCAGGCACTTCTGCCATCTAAGTCTTCTGTCATTTGCCCCCCCCTTTTACCGCGTAGCCAAGGTTGACCTGTTTTCGTGCTAACCTGATCATACTCGAAATGAAGCCACGAGGAACTCAAGACGTTTTTGCCGAGAATCACTGCATAACGAATACTAATTTTCCGAGTGGTTCGCGCAAAAAAACAACGGCGAGCTACTGAGTGCTCGCCGTTTTGCGATGTTTGGAAGTTGTCGCTGACCGCCGATTACTTATCTTCGTCAGCCTTCTTTTCCGAGTTTGCGTCAGATTTTTCTTCCGCCTTCTCGTCTTTTTTTTCGTCTGATTTTTCAGCGGACTTCTCTTCGTCGGACTTCTCAGGCTCACTTACTTTGTTCTTGGCTTTATTGTTCTTGTAAAGGAAATAAAGCTGTTTGAGGGCCTCGTTGTTCTTCTTGAGTTCTTTCGAAAAGTAGCTGTCTTTCACTTTTCCTGAGAGGGGACGCAACACAATGGTTTCGATATTAAGAGCTTGAACAGCTTTGTCAGCTTCTGGATTGGGAGTGTCTTCCCAAACGAAGACATTGGGGTTCAGTTTCTTCAATTCTTCGAGTTGTTCGGCTGTGGGTACGTTTTGCGGTTCCCAAATGACATAGCTGAAATTCAAACCCAGGCTACGAGCGAAATAGTGATAGACCGGATGCGAGCCAACGAAGCGATGATTCTTGAAGTTGGTGCAGTTGCCTTCAATACCCGTGTAGACAATGTCCATCCGATTTTCGAGTTCCGCACCATCTTGATCAATTCTATCCGCCAACCCTGGCAAAAGTTTTTTGAGCGCGTTCTGGGTTGCCTCAAGCTGCAGGAATGCCAACTCCCGGTCAAACCATGTCGTACCCAGCACGCCAGTATGCTTGTGTTCCTTGCCGTCGCCGTGGGCATGAGCAACACCTTCCTCAACCGAAATCATTTTGTCTTTGTAAGCAGCAGAAGTATCGACAGTTTTAGCCGCTGGAACACTTGCGCTCTTCGACCATTCTGAAGTACTTCCTCCGTTGAGCAGGATCAAATCTGCCGATTGAATCAGAGCAATGTCTGCAGAAGTCGGTTTCCAATCTTCTGGAGATACTCCGTCAGGAACCGGGAAAATCAATTCGGCTTCACCACCGATCAAATCGTTGACATAGTCTTCTAGGACGAAGCTATCAACGACGATCTTTTTTCGCGCGGTGGAGGAAGCGGATTGCGTACAACCCACCACCATCAACAAGCACGCGAATGTCAAAAAATACCCGAACAAGCGACTCATAGCAAAAACTCCCGAAATAATTAAATCATCATGAAGAAGAGCAGCGGTTATTATCCGCGTTAGACAGCCTAACCGAAAGCCCTTCGTCCGTCTATTTTTTCTTGTGGTTTTGGATGGCCTGCACCATCGCCTTGCCCATATCCGCAGGGCTCAAGGCAACTTCGATTCCCGCATCCCGCAAGGCAGCTTGTTTCTCCGCTGCGGTGCCCTTGCCGCCACTGATGATCGCTCCGGCATGACCCATTCGTTTGCCTGGAGGGGCTGCAGCGCCGGCGATAAAGGCCGCGACGGGCTTGGTTACGTTAGCTTTTACGAAAGCAGCGGCTTCTTCTTCTGCTGAACCACCGATTTCGCCGATCATCAAGATCGCTTCGGTCGCCGGGTCTTCCTGAAACCAACCCAAAACGTCGATAAACGACGTGCCAACAATTGGGTCACCGCCCAAACCAACACAAGTCGTCTGGCCAAGCTTTAATCCCGACGTTTGCCACACCGCTTCGTAAGTCAACGTCCCGCTGCGGCACATGATCCCAACCTTCCCCGGTTGGTGAATGTAACCGGGCATAATTCCAATCTTACATTGTCCGGGGGTAATTACTCCCGGACAGTTTGGGCCGACCAGAATTGATTTGGATTTCTTGACCCGCTCATAAACGCGGACCATGTCCAGAGCCGGGATGCCTTCGGTGATCGCGATGACCACGTCCAACTCGGCATCGATCGCTTCCAGAATTGCATCGGCGGCGAACGGTGGCGGAACGAAAATCATCGTGGCGTTGCAGCCCGTTTTTTCTTTCGCCTCCATCACGGTGTCGAACACGGGCAATCCCTCGGCCGTCGAGCCACCCTTGCCAGGTGTGACGCCTCCGACCATTTTCGTCCCGTATTCTTTGCAGCCGCGTGTATGGAAGGCCCCGACGCTGCCGGTGATGCCTTGGCAAATGACTCGCGTATTCTTGTCGATGAGGATACTCATTGTGCTTCTTTGTAATCCGGATGTTTATGATTTGAGCGATTGAACTACTTTTTGGGCGGCGTCGGTCAGGTCCATTACCGCGATAATCGCGACATCGGAGTTTTGTAGAATCTTGCGACCTTCTTCCACCTCGGTTCCCTCCAAGCGGACCACCAACGGAACCTTGAAGCCCACCAATTTAGCCGCCGTAACGATCGCCTCTGCAATCGTCGTGCACTTCATGATGCCTCCGAAAATGTTGACCAATACTGCCTTCACGTTCTTGTCGGACAAGATGATTCGAAAGGCCTCGGTGACCTGTTCGGTGTTGGCACCACCACCGACATCGAGGAAGTTTGCTGGTGAGCCACCGTGCAATTGGATAATGTCCATGGTGCTCATCGCCAATCCGGCACCATTGACCAGGCAGCCAATATTTCCATCGAGCTTGACATAACTCAATCCGGTATTGGAAGCGCGAATTTCGGACTCATCTTCTTCTGAAATATCGCGAAGCGCTGCCAAGTCTTTGTGGCGAAAGGTTGCGTTGTCGTCAAACGTCATTTTCGAGTCCAAGGCGATCAATTGGCCGTCACCTGTTACAACCAATGGATTGACCTCCACCAAACTGCAATCAAGATCGACGAAGACATCGCAAAGCGCCTTCAAGAAATAATCTGCGGCCTGCACCGACTTGCCAGTGATTCCCAGTTTCTTGCACAACTTGCGAACCTGGAAGGATTCGAGTCCTTGGGCCGGATCAAAATGTTCCTTGAAAATTTTCTCGGGCGTTTCCGCGGCAACTTTTTCGATTTCAACGCCGCCCTCCGAGCTGCACATCAGCACGGGCTTGGCAGCCGCCCGGTCCAGGACGATACCGAGATAAAATTCTTTGGCGATGTCGCATCCCGCCTCAACCAAGACCTGGCTAACAATTTTGCCAGCCTCACCCGTCTGGATGGTCACCAGCGTATTGCCGAGCATTCGCTCGGCGACCTTTTTAGCCTCGTCCGCGCTTTTCACAAGTTGAACACCGCGTTGCTCGGGATGTTCCTTGAACGTTCCCTTGCCGCGTCCACCGGCATGTATCTGTGCCTTGACCACGGCGACTTTGCCGCCCAGGTTCGTAAATGCAGCAGCCGCCTCATCCGGAGTTTTCGCAACTCCATTTTTCAAGACTGCGACACCAAACTTAGAGAAAATATTTTTCCCTTGATACTCGTGGATTTTCATTTGCTCTTGCCGAAAGGTGGACGAACTAAAGCCCGATGGAAGGCGGAATTATAATTTCTGCCAAAAAGCCTGGTCAACCTGCCCCGGTGCGGCAAACTTGTATTGAAGCGAGCCGGAAAGGCGTGTTTCTTTCGACGCAACCGCTACAAGTTCAATCGCCGAATGGAATGCGCAGGATGGCGCGGTCGAGAAC
>JBEBGH010000323.1:0-6213 GCA_040081565.1 Pirellulaceae bacterium | reverse complement strand
CCGAATTCCCCGCGATCAGTTGTTTTCGTTCATGCGCGACAATGGGATTCCCACCGATGCGCTCGAAAGCGGCAAGCGTAAATTGCTGATTGTTGACGACGATGAGTCGTTGGTAGAGTTGATGAGCGAAGTTTTCCAGTCCGATGGACGGTTTGACATCCGGACGGCCAACAACGGCTTCGACGCCGGCATGCTCGTTAAAGAATTTCGACCGGATCTCGTGATTCTGGACGTCATGTTGCCCGACATCAATGGCAAAGAAGTCTGCCAACGGGTACGCATGGACCCCACGATGGAACAGGTCAAAATCATTTGCATCTCGGGAATGGTCGAGCAAGAGAAGATCCAAGAGCTGCGAAACGCCGGTGCCAACGACTTTATGAACAAGCCGTTTGGTGTCGACAAGCTCTTGGAACGAGCCTGTCAAATGCTGGAAATGGAAACCGCTGCCGCCAGCTAACAGCTTTGTTGCCGCACGAGTCGACCAGCGGCAACAGCTGTTTGTACCTCAATTAATTCCGATGCAGGACGATGGCGATGGATTGCCGAATTTGTCTAAACAGCGGTTTCTTCGTGAACGTCGACGCCGGTTTATTGGCGTCGGCGGTTGCCAATGCAGACTCGTGTTCATCGGTAACCGATCTGCTGGGGGACCTTGAGACGATTTTTTGCCTCGACGGGCGCATGTTAGTCGCAGTCTTGGACTTGTTTCGACAAGACTCGGGCTCGCCCGCATGCACCTATTCCCAACTCATGAACTGGTTGGCGACACACGTTGAATCGTGGCGGGTTGTGCTCGGACAGAAACTGCGCGATTGTGAATTTTTGCTGGCCGGCCAATCGCCCAATAAAATCCGTATTTCATTGCGGGGTTCTTCCCAGAAGATTTTTCGGCAAGTGTCTGCGGCGGCCTTTCCGGATCTAAAACGGACGAATGGGGAACGAGCCTTAACCAAGCTCGCAAAGAATTCGTTTTGGCGTTCGTTTTCGTTTCGTTTGCAATCTGCCGACGCAACCAGAACATTTGTTTCCATGAACCGGAACAAAACCGCGGTGACGTCACTCGTAGCGACAACAGTTGAACAACAAGTTTGCGAGTCCGCTCCAGTAGAATCTGGGCCGCAAGAATTGATCAACCTCGTCGACCGTCTGCAAACCATGAAACTGCGATCAATGCGCTGGCTCGCCTATGGTGCCAGTCACGAAATCAACAATCCCCTGGCGAATATTACAATTCGTGCCGAGACGCTGGCGCGAACCGAAATGGATCCGGAACGCCGCAAAAAACTGATTGCGATCCAACAGCAGGCATTGCGAGCTCACCAAATGATCAGCGACCTGATGCTGATTGCCCAACCTCCAAAAATGGATCCGAGTCCGACCGCACTAAAATCAGTCGTTGAACAGGTGTTGCAGGAATTAAGTGATCGACTTCAGGAGGCCAAGGTCGCGGTTCGTTTGGACCTTGGGGATTGTCCGTCGGTTGCCTTGGATGGCAAACAAATTGCCGAAATGATCAGAGCTCTTTTGCAAAACGCGATTCAATCGATCGGCTCAGAGGGAATCGTCCAAATTCAAACCCAAGCGGCTTCCGACGGACAGTGCCTGATTATTGAAGACAACGGCATTGGCATTCCCGACGATATCTTACCGGCAATATTTGATCCGTTTTTCTCCGGTCGAGAAGCAGGCCGCGGGCTGGGATTCGGCCTCACGAAGGCTTGGCGGATCGCCCAAGATCACGGCGGAACATTGACGTGCCTCAGTTCCAAACCAGGCGCCACACGATTTCAATTCAAGTTACCCGTTGCCGGATCAGCAACGATGGCTGATTCGCGAGCCGCTTGAATTACTCCTTGATGCCGTACCGTTTTAGCTTCCGGTCCAGTGTCGAGCGTTCGATCCCAAGGATTGCCGACGCGCGACTCTTGTTCCAATGCACGGCGTGCAACGTTGCCTCAATGTGTTTGGCTTCGACTTCTTCCAGAGTCAACTGTTGGTAGGTGGTGTAGGTCATCTGCGGCGCATCCATTTGCGATTCGCTCGTGGCCAAATTCGTCAGGACCAGGTCGTCGGATTCGATTTGATCCGTATTCGACAACACTACGGCGCGTTCGATGACATTCCGCAATTCGCGCACATTGCCTGGCCAACGATAGGACATCAGCATCGAAAGAGCAGGCGGCGAGAATCCAGTTATCCTGCGCCCTGTCGCTTTGTTGAAGGATTGCAGGAAATAATGTGCCAACTCGGGGATATCTTCTGGGCGTTTCCTTAGCGGAGGCACATCAATTCGGACGACATGGAGTCTGAAAAACAAATCCTTGCGGAAGAGTCCATCCCGTACGGCTTTTTCTAAATCTTTATTCGTCGCAGCGATAACGCGCACATCAACGTTGATCGATTTGCTGCCTCCCACGCGTTCGAAAGGATGCCCCTCAAGAACTCGGAGAAATTTGGCTTGAATCGACATGCTCATTTCGCCAATTTCGTCGAGCATCAACGTGCCTTTGTCCGCCGCTTCAAACTTGCCGATCTTGCGATCCGTGGCTCCGGTAAAGGCCCCGCGCTCGTGCCCGAACAATTCGCTTTCGAGCAGCGATTCCGTCAACGCCGCGCAGTTCAAACAGACGAACGGCGAATTTTTTCGCGGGCTGGAAAAATGCACCGCCCGTGCGACGAGTTCTTTACCGACGCCGCTTTCGCCACGAATCAGCACCGTTGCGATGCTGGGTGCCGCTTGAGCGATTTGTTGGTGCACGTGCAACATGGCAGCACTGCCGCCGACGATTTCGCTTTGGACACCCAATTGTTCGCGGAGAATATCGATTTCGGTTCGCGTCTTCGACAGGTCCTCAACCAGTTTCTGCTCGCGATACCGGGTTTTCAGAGCCAATCCCATTGTTTCGGCCACGGCCAATGTAAATTCCAAATCGTCCGGATCAAGATAGACTTCCGGGGCAGTCGCATACAAATGCACCAGGCCTACGATCCGATTGTTAACGCGAACAGGCGCGCAAATCACACTGGTGGCTTGGATATCGCCTTTGCTGTCGCGAATGCCCAGTGCCGAGTCGTCTTGAATGTCGCGAGCGAGAACAGCCTCACCCTCTCGCAACACGGTTTGGGCAAGAAACTTTGAGACGCGTTGATATTCGGGCATTCGCGACGAGTGCCAGGCAACGACCTCCAGCTGATCCGGATCGTTCTCGCGCCCACGACCTTTGGTCATCAGAACGCCACCAGCGTCAATATTTGTGCCCTCCACCAAAGTGTCGAGGGCCATTCGCGCAATTCCCTTTAAAGAAGTTTCGTTTGCCAATTCAAAGGCCAAGCGGCACAAACGGGTCGCAGCCCGGCCGACTTTGGGAATCGATTGCAAGGCTTCGTCGTCGTCATCAACCAAAAATTTCGGCCGTTGCCGGCGATGCGTAATCGTTGTCGGTTCGCCACTCACGATGGTTTCGGTTGGTTGATCGTCTACTTCCAGTCCAACCAGTGTTTCGGGGGGCAATTCACTGCGGCTCAATAGCTTTTTGTCGTAGGCCGAAGTCAGGTCGTTGACAAAAACTAGTTGAGTTTTGGCGATCCAGATGACATCGCCAGCTTTCAAAGCACGGTCGCCAACCAGGCGGTCACCACCGACTGCCGTTCCGTTACGACTGTTCAGATCGCGAACAATCCATTTGCCGTCGGATTGAAAGACTTCGGCATGTTGCCGACTGGCTTGCTCCTCGCGAATGACAACTTGATTGGTCGCCGCGCGCCCGATTGTTACGGTTCTACCGGGGATGAGGCGAAAGACGTCGGCCCATTTCGACCCGTCGCGGATGACCAGGTACGCGACTTTGGCCGGTGAATTCGGTCGTTTCGTTTCATTTCCCATAATTGGCAATATAAAGCCCAGTTCCTGCTTTCGGCAAACAAAACGACACGATTTTCACAGAAAAAAAGGTCGAAATAACGAATGTCATCCCCGCGCCCTGAAAAGAAAACTTGAAAGATTGACGGGCTTTTCTTGCATATTCAGTCGCTGGGAATTATCGTGAATTAGACTCGTCCCTCGTCAAGTTGACAATCATTGGCAGCAATAAGCTGCTGTTGATACAACTGGGGTGTTGAGGAATAATCTGGTTAAGGGGCGGTGACTTTTTGGGAGTTTCAACAATGGTTCTGCGGTCGCGTTTTATCCGTCTACGGACGATACTCGGTATTTTTGCCTTGGGAATTGCCTGGCTTGCATCAAGCGCAGACAGTTTTGGTCAAGGCGGCGGTAACAACAACAACTTTGGGTTCAACCGAGTTGTCGGTGGTATCTCCGTCGATGCCAATGGGGTTATCACCGGAGACATCTCGAAATTAACTGCCTCAGAGATTGCCAATCTGACGAAGGCAATTTCCAATGTCGATCCAAAACTGGACGAAGCTGGCATGCGTGCCGTTTCGTTGAAGGCCATCCAAGCCGCGCTCGCCGATGCAGCCAAGAACAACACAAATATCTCGCCTGAAATTCAATTCATGGCTGGACTGACTCGGATCGAGTTCGTCGTCGTCAAACCAGAAACCAATGACCTCTTGTTGGTTGGTCCTGCTGATGGCTGGAAAGTAAATGATCGCGGTGCGGTTGTTTCGAAAACTTCCGGTCACCCTGTGCTGATGCTGGAAGATTTCCTCGTCGCCATGCGAACCGTTGACAACGCCCGCTCGGATTACGGTATTTCGGTCGACATCCGCCCCACAGACGAAGGCATGGTCAAGTACAACGAAATTTCGAAAGGTCTCGCAAGCGGCCGTTTCAACTCGTCGCATGCTGCTCAAATCGAAGAAGCCGTTGGTCCACAACCGATTTCGGTTACCGGCGTTCCTCTTGATTCGCATTTCGCACAAGTCTTGGTTGCAGCCGACTATCGCCTCAAACAACTTTCCATGGGCCTCACCAAGTCGCCGATTGCAAAATTTCCGTCCGTGATGGAAATGTTCGCACAAAAGGGCGGACTTTCGGCAACGATTGCTCCCCGATTCTGGCTGGAATGCAATTACGATGCAGTATCGCGTAGCGAAGACGGCAACGTATGGCGAATCAGTGGTCCTGGAGCCAAAGCTCTCACTCAAGAAACTTACTACGACAAAGACGGCAAAGTTGTCGAAGGCAAAGCTGCCAAGAAGAACAAGACCGCTGAAACTTGGGCCGAAATGATGACCAAGCGATATGAAGAGTTGAGCGACGCAGATCCAATCTTCCGCGAACTCCGCAACATCATGGATATGTCGGTGATTGCAGCAATTATTTCCAAAGAGAACGTACTGGAAAAAGCGAATTTGGACGCTTCGGAAATCACTCAGCTCAATTCGAGCTTCACGACTCCAGTTTGGCACAATCCAGAATCGGTTCCATCGAAATGCGTTTTTGTTGGCAACATGGTCAGTGTTAGCGGTGGCATTCAAGTTGACTCATGGGCCGTTGCAGCCAATCAAAAAGTTGACGCGAGTCTCGCAAATGTGGCCAACGCCGCTGCTGGTGTGAACATCGAGTCAGGAATTTTTGCGAACGTCAAGTTGAACTAACGAGACATAGCCAACAACCGAATGAAACTCCGAACCCGCCATTTGGCGGGTTTTTTTATTGACGCCCGATCTTAGATCAATGAATTCAAGTCGCGTAATCCGATTGGCTCGCGGCATGTGAACGGCTCGCCGTAGCGAACGCCGATCGATCCGCCCCAATATCGCGCATCGATTTCAAGCTGCTCAATGAAGGATGTATCGCGACCAGTTACGAATTGACTTTGGAAGGCCCGAATCGATTCGAGCTTGGCTGGCCAAGTATCGGTGATATCCAACACGAATGCCGGCTGCGCATGCAATTTCAAATGAACACAGTAATAGTTGAAGATCCGTTTCGGATGAAAGGGCTCACCGGCCATCGTCGTCTTTGTGAGCTTCGACCAAAACCTTGCGGCTTCGACCAATTCGACGGCAGCCAGATGATCTGGATGTGCATCCACCCAATACGGAGCAAAAATCCATTCTGGCTGCGTTTCGCGAAACACTTCGGCCAGCTTTGCCCGTGCTTCCAGACTTGCCTCCAGACGACGATTTGGCAATTCGAGGTTGCGTCGCCAGGAAACGCCCAATGCCTTTGAGGCAACATCTGTTTCGTCAACTCTAATGGCAGGCGTGCCGTGAGGCGTCGGCTCACCGCTGGTCAAATCC
>JBEBGH010000047.1:0-21805 GCA_040081565.1 Pirellulaceae bacterium | reverse complement strand
CTTCGGTTGTCGTTTCATCCAACGAGATCCCAATTTCGCGTGGACTGAAAGGACGCAAGTTGAAGCCGGCGGCCAAAGCCTGCTTCAACAACAGTTCGGTTTTGTCGCCCGTCGCGACGACGATCGTGTCGAAAAATCGTTCGCCACGGAATTTGTACCCCAGCTTTTGTAGCGAAAGGAAGAGTTTTGTGGTCAAACCATGGATGCGTGTCGCGATGGCTCGTAAACCTTCTGGACCGTGATAACAGGCGTACAGCGTAGCCATGATCGCCAGGAGCGCCTGTGCAGTACAGATATTGGAAGTAGCCTTCTCGCGACGAATATGTTGTTCGCGAGTTTGCAATGACAATCGATAGGCCGGGCGACCATGGGAATCGATCGACTGGCCAACCAGGCGACCGGGCATGGTTCGTTTGTAAGCATCGCGTGTGGACATGAACGCCGCATGTGGGCCGCCTAGGCCAAACGGTACCCCGAATCGTTGGGAGTTACCAATGGCCACATCCGCCCCCAATTTGCCTGGCGATTCCAGCAACATCAGGGCCAACAAATCGGTCGCCATAATGACGAGGGCTTGGTGCGAATGTGCTTCGTCGATCAATTGTTTGAAGTTCGTAACGGTTCCGTCCGTACCCGGATATTGAACGATCAGTCCGAAAACACCTTCCCAGTCAGTGATTGGTTTGGCTTCGTCGAACTCGATGACTTCGATACTCAGTGGGTTTGCACGAGTCTTGATCATCTCGATGGTTTGCGGATGGCAATGTTTGGACACGAGAAAGCGATTTCCCGCCCCCTTCACACTGCGGTGGCACAATGTCATCGCTTCGCCAGCAGCCGTCGCCTCATCCAGCAACGAAGCATTGGCAATATCCAACCCCGTCAATTCGGCAATCATCGTTTGGAAATAAAACAGAACCTCCAATCGACCTTGGGAGATTTCAGGCTGATAAGGAGTGTAGGCGGTGTACCAAGCGGGATTCTCCAACACATTTCGTTGGATGACTTTGGGAGTGTGAGTTCCGTAATAGCCTTGTCCAATAAAAGTCCGCACAACTTTATTTCGTGAGGCGATCTGTTTTAGTTCTGCCAACGCTTGTTCTTCTGCAACTCCCGCTGGGATGTCGAGGGGGGCGTTGTCGGCGATTTGAGCGGGAACGATGGCGCGAGTCAAATCATCGAGCGAATCGTAACCAAGGACATTCAGCATTTGCTGAATTTCATTTTCCCGAGGGCCAATATGACGAGCAACGAAGGGCGAAAAGGAATTGGACATGGAGATCTCCAAGGCTAACCGTCAGGAAACGCGGCCACGATGTGTGGTCGCAACGATTGCCCCTCTGTCCATGTACCTGAGAGATGCAATGCGGCTGCCCGCATTTTGCCCCTTCGGTGGGCCGCTTGTGCGACCACTCTCCAGAGATGATGTGTCAAACCGGCGGTTCTTTTGCCTGAGCGGTTCAGGGCTACTTGCACCTTCGGCGGCCAGTCGCCTTGTCGCGACCAACTCTCTCACGCCGGTTTTTCACCATTCAGTCAATATAACCGAATAATCGACTTTTGCGTATGCAGGGAAAATCGCAAGATTTTAAAAAACGATTAGATTCCCAAGCGAAAATGGTTGTTCGAACAAGCAAAGAGCGCTCGTTTGAGTCATTGGTTTGCTTGAATGCAATTCGCGACAGATTTCGATAGTCAATCAACGACGACGACTCTTGGAAAGAGCGAACTCAACGGGCAGACTCGATTTGCCCCAAATCACTGCAAGATTCATCGGGTTTGGCTAGCGGCGAAAAACTCTTCGGTTCCACAACATCAGCGTCCGGCTCCACCACCCAAATTTGCCGAGTTCCGCCATAATGCTCTTTTAGTTGTTGGTCGAAGTCAGATCTCCAACTGCGAGCCCATAGTACCGGGGCTGAGTCGAAATCTGCGCGATTGTATACCCATTCGTCGTGCTCATTGTGGCTGGGAGAATAGCGAACTAAAACCAAATGTTTTCCGCCTTGTTCCTCCAACTCGCGTTCAATGGCCGACCTTCGGTGAGACCAACTCTCAACCGGATGAGTGGCCATATTCCACGCTTTGATTGAGAGCAGCATGAACTGTAAGCCCAACAAACAAAACATGATCTGCTTCTTTGTCCGGTGAGGATCTGTTTGGGTTCCCTCCAACCGAATCGGCGAGTAACGAATCGCCACGACGCTCAAGATGATTAACCACGGAACAAGCGGCGCGTAATAATGCGGAAAAACCCACGGCACAAAGGTGCTAATCCCGAACAGGCCAAAAACCGCAAGCGAGACCAGTCGGACTTTTTTCCACTTTCTAATTTGAAAAACGCCGACCATCGCTAATATCGTGATCAGCCCAAAATATTCGAAACTCGCTCGCAGTCTCTCCCAGCATCCCGAAAGCCAACCCGGAATTGACGTCTGATCGCGATAGCAATCCATCGCCCAACCCGAGTGTAACCCGCGAATCTCTTGAGGAACATGGTCTCGCGATATATTGTTTGTTGCGACCAACGACTTCGTTTGGTTTGACAAAGTCGAAGTTAACTCTCGATCAGCATCGAGCCAAGCAGGCGACTTTGGAGGTTGAAAAATCCAAAACGGGGCAACTGCGTATTGTTTTTCATGAAGCTGATACGGCATTTGCCAACAACTGCCAGTCACTGCGTGATGATGTGCCAACAAGAGGGCCACTCCAGCAGCGCCGGGACTCAGGAACCAGGAAATTCGACGCGGGAAAAATTCCGGCCACCATTTCCCTGATACGGAAACAAATCGCTTTAGAAAAAACGACGTCGCAAAAATAATACAAACAAGACCTTCCATTTGTCGAGTCAAAGCCAGGCCGACGGCCCCACAGGCAAATACTGCAGCAACCGGACCGTTCCAAGATCGCCCCAGGCGAATCGATGCCCCTACCACCATGCAGGCGCTTGCCATTGCCAACCAGCCATTCACAAAGATCTGAGACCAAACGGATTGAAGATACGGATGCAGGGCGACCATCAAGCCTGCCCAAATAGACACACGAAGTGTCGAAACGCCACGAACCATCCAGACGACGGCCGCACTTGCGAGGAAAGCCCCTAGCCAAGGGCCTGCCTGAGGTACTCCGGCAATCAGTCGTCCCAAAGCGAACAACGCACCATTGCCAATGGGATACTTCGACGCATATGAAGGTGTGACTACGATATGTTCAGATTGAAAGGCCGGCCACACGGGAGGCGTGGGGTTACTCAGACGGCCGTGCAACAATGTATCGGCCACCAGCAGGTGACTGAACTCATCATGGATCGTAGGAACCGGCCAACGCACCAAGGAGAAACAAACGGCAACAACACCGCCCACTAATCCTACCAACAGAATTGCAGACCAATCTTTGGACCGGTTCATCGACATGATGCTTAGCGTCGCCCCAGTCGCAAAAGACTTAACAAGAAGCTGCATGTCGCGGCTTGCACACCCAAAGCCATCGCCCCGGCGGCAGGAATCAGATACATCATCGAGCGGGCGTAATCGAGCGGCCCGAAACCGCTGGCTGCCCATAAGTACGCCTTTCCAGCAATCACTGAAAAGCCGCCGATGATCAGAATCGTGGCCCCGATCAAGCATCGTTCGAGCGTAAATGTGTTGTTCAACTTTTCTAGTCGTTCATCTTTCGGGAGCAGCCCTTCGTATCCGGCAAAAGTCCGTGCCAAGATCGCACAGGCACCGAGTTGAGCAGCGATCAACAGGCTGAGCGTTGCTACGAGCATGGTGTGCGCTTCAAAAGCGACTCCCGCAATCCGGCAACCGCTTAACGAAACTGCATATCCCATGATCCCTACGATTGCCAACATGATTCCCGGAAACAGAAACAGCCAACGTGGGCTTTGCATCAAAAAGAATCGGAGCGTGCGCCAACCGTCGCGAAAGGTTCTCAAGTGCGGTCGATGAGCCTTTCGGCCATCGGGATGCAGCGTGATCGGGACTTCCATAAACTTGGACGGGAAAACGCTGCTCTTAATAATCATTTCCGTTGCGAATTCCATTCCCGTGCAACGCTGATTGAGTCCCAAGTACCAGTCACGGCGAAAGGCTCGCATGCCGCAATACACATCGTGCACAGGAGACTTGAACATCGTGCGAACCAACCAGGTCAGGGCAGGGTTGCCCCATTGGTGCAGCCACGGCATCGCACCGGGCATTACCGTCCCTCCGCCACTGGGCAAGCGGCAACCTTGGACAATGTCGGCTCCTTCTAGAAGTTTATGGTAGAACTTTGGCGTATCGGTGAAGTCGTAACTGTCGTCGGCATCACCCATCAGGACAAAACGGCCGCGGGCTGCTTCGATGCCTCCCATCAATGCGGCTCCGTACCCCTTACGATCCACGGGCACGACTCGCGCACCTTCTTCCAAGGCGATTTCAATGGAGCCATCAGTGCTGCCGTTGTCGGCGACTATGACCTCGCCCGAAATTCCTAATTGTTGGATCGCTTGTTTGGCTTTTCGAACGCAAGCTCGCACCGTGTCGGCCTCATTCAAACAAGGCATAACAATGCTCAATTCCAATGTTGAGTTGTCTTGAAGCAACTCAAGGTTCGATGCCAACTGATCAAGGTTCTGCTCGACCTGTTTCGAAACCGATTGGGGCTGTGCTTTGCCTACCGGATTGGCCGGAACGCTGACCAAAACTTCGGCGTTAGAGAACGAAGGCGAAGAAAGGGGAGTTTGCATCGGAAACAACCGAATGAAGCAAGTTGACACGAAACCGGTCAACCATGCCTTTCAGCTTAAGTCTGTCAAAAATACCGCCGGAAACAAACTAACAATTGGCAACCTTTCGCATTGAAATGCAGGTCTGTAGGGATTGGACCGACTTTAACAACCGAGACAAAGGCAGTCTTGAAGTTGCGTTAGTTCGACTCGATTTCCATTTCCAGCAATGAAAACCGCCGGAGTACAGGTCTCTTCGAGGCTCGGCATTATTAGCACGAAGCGCAAGTTTTGATGTTGCGCATTCTTTCGTAACCCGAAGCGTTAGCGAGGAATTCGCGGATATCTTGCTGTCCTCGCTAACGCTTCGGGTTACGATTTCGCCGAAAATCGACGCTAGCGCAACATTAAAAAGCGCCAGCGAGTGAGTTTGCATTTTGGGAACAAAAACTCACGCGCTGACGCTTCGTGCTGGTATTAGTACAGAATCAAGACATCAAGTCTTCGATTACTGAATCCGCAGCACGGCGTAGTTCTTCTTGCCTTTGCGGAGCACGATGGCTGATTCACTGGCGAGATCGGACGAAGTCAGAACGTGATCGACGTTGTCGATGCGGTTGTTGTTGATGTAGACGCCACCCTCGCTGATTGCGCGGCGGGCTTCGTTTTTGCTCTTGGCCAGACCGGTTGTGATTAGTCCGTCAACGAGCGGAAGCCCGGCACTTGAAAAGGCAGATCGCTCAAGCGAACTGCTCGGGACATCGGCGAAAATCTGCATCAACTCCGCGTCGTTCAGGTTCGTGATCGCATCTCCAAAAAAGATCCGCGTTGCTTGTTGAACTTTTGCCAAACCGGACTCGCCGTGAATCAACAGCGTCAAATGTTCGGCCAAAGTTCGCTGGCTGGCGCGGGCTTGCGGTTCCCGTTCACGCGACTCATCAAGGGCTTCGATTTCGCTGTGAGACAACTCTGTCAAAAATCGCAAACACATGCCTGCATCGGCGTCCGCGACGTTGAACCAGTATTGATAGAACTGGTAGGGACTGGTCCGCTCAGCCGATAGCCAAACAGTTCCTGTCTCTGTCTTGCCCATTTTCGTTCCATCGGACTTCGTCAACAGCGGACAGGTAATCCCTTGAACTTGAGCGGCATTCATTCGCCGCGCCAGGTCGATGCCTGCGGTGATGTTACCCCATTGGTCGCTGCCGCCAATTTGCAGTTCGCATTGGTGTTGGCGATTGAGGTGTACAAAGTCATAGGCTTGGAGCAACATGTAGCTGAATTCGGTGTAGCTGATTCCTTCATCGCCGGCGATACGGCTTTTCACCGAGTCCTTGGCAAGCATCACATTGACCGAGAAGTTCTTGCCAACGTCACGGAGAAAGTCGATGTAGCTGAAGCGGCCAATCCAATCGGCGTTGTTGGCGATGATTGCCGCCGCCGGGCCGTCAAAATCGAGCAGAGCCCGCATTTGCCGTTCGATTCCCGCGACGTTCTTTTGCAAGGCCTCGGGTGACAGCAGGTTGCGTTCCGCGCTTTTGCCGCTGGGGTCACCGATCATTCCCGTTGCACCACCGACAACTGCGATTGGGCGATGTCCAGCTTTTTGAAACCTGCGCAAGGTCATGAGCGGCAACAAGCTACCTACGTGCAAACTATCCGCCGTGGGGTCGAAGCCAGAATACAGGGTGCGCGATTTCTCGTTCAGCCATTTGCCGATTCCTGCTTCATCGGTGACTTGGTAGATCAGGCCTCGCCATTTAAGGTCGCTAAAAATGTCACTTGGCATATTCGTGTGCGTCTGAGAAAAATTTCAGTTAAAACGGTTCTTCATCGTAACGTATTCGCTCCTGTGTTCCGAGTGCAGAATGGCGTTGCAAAAACTCGAAGTATTTTCCGCTCGTCATTGCCCGATCAAAGTGGGCTTTGCATAATGAACCACGCGGTTGAAATCGAACCGGTCGGCGAAGAATACAGAACTCAAAATAAGTGGTCCATGCGTAAGACGTCGACGATCGTAGGACTGGGATTCGCGGTGCCCTGGCTCATTGGGTTCGTGTTTTTGTTTCTGTGGCCGTTCGCCGCGTCGTTGTATTGGAGCTTTTGCGACTTTGATTTGGTCAATCCGCCGACTGCAGTTGGATTCGAGAATTACCGCCGAATTGCGGATGATGTTTGGCAAGGTCGCGGGTTTGGACTTGCCGTTGGCAACACGCTGTACTACGTCGCGTTTTCGGTACCGCTGTCGATCGCTGTGGGAGTGATTCTGGCTTCGACGTTGTCTCAGGATATTCGAGGCCAAGGCGTCTTTCGCACGATCGTCTACCTGCCGAGTGTATTGCCCGTGGTTGCCGTGAGCATTCTTTGGCTATGGATCATGGACCCACAGCGTGGCTGGGCAAATTGGTTGTTGGAGGGCCTGGGACTGCCGCCACAAAATTGGCTTACGCAATCGCGTTCCCTGTTCTCGCCAGAAAGTTTGGCTTTGGCGGTGCGTGAACCGTTGGGAAATTGGCAACTCGCAGGGGCCAAGGACGCGTTGATCTTGCTAACACTGTGGGGAGTCGGCAACTACATGGTCATTTATCTGGCGGCGATCAAGGACGTGCCTGCCGCCTTGTATGAAGCGGCCAAGATTGACGGAGCAGGCCCGATTCGAAGATTCTGGACGATTACGCTCCCGATGTTGTCGCCGGTTTTGTTTTTTCATTTGGTGATCGGTCTCATCCGCGGCGTGCAAACATTTACTTCAGTTTACGTTTTGAGCGAAGGAACTGGCGAACCGGGCGGATCGCTGATGATGATTTCGTTACAACTCTTCAAATCGGCGTTTGCGGATTTGCAAGTCGGCTACGCGTCGGCCATGGCCTGGATCGTGCTTGTGATCTTGGCCGGGATTACGTATTGGTTGTTTCAGTCGTCGCGGCATTGGGTTCATTATCGAGTTTTGAACTGAGGCCAGAATGCGAAACGTCATTGCAATCATCGTGATCCTGTGTCTGGCAATTGTGGCTTTACATCGATGGAACGAGCCTTCCAGTGCGACGCTGCAAAACGCAGGTGACCGAGAAGAAATTGTGTTTTGGCATTTTTGGGGTGGCCGGGATTTGGATGTCGTGCGCGATGTCGTCGCCCGCTTCAATCGTTCCCAAGACCGCTTTGTCGTGCGCGAAGTCGCAATGCCAGGGAACAATTTTCAAGCCAAACTGTTTTTGTCGATTGCCGGCGGCTCGCCACCTGATCTTGTCAATCAAGACGACCCAATTCTGGCCGATTGGACGGCGGCGGGTTTGATTGAGCCGTTGGACGCAGTCGCATCAACCCAAGAGGTCGCCGAGGCCGCGAACGCTCTTTTGCCGGCGGCCAATCGTCTGTCGGCGATCGACGGACGGATGATGGCGCTGTGCAACGGCCTCGACATTCGCGCGATGTATTGCAATGTCACGGCTTTGAAGGACGCCGGTCAACCCATCCCCGGAACGCTTGCCGAATTCGAAAGAGTGGTCGAGTCGTTGACTCCGGTCGGCAATGTTCGCAACCGAGATTTTTTTGCGTTCCTTCCGAATCACCGTCATGCCTGGCTGTGGACCGCAGCCTTTGGTGGCAACCTCGCGGACGCCAATCGTTTTAATGATCCCAGAATGATTGAGGCCCTAGCGTGGCTGCAGTCTTTTTCGAAAAGGTACGGGGCGAGCAACGTTACAGCCTTTCAACAATCTGATCAATCGTTACCCGGTAAGGCGTTTCCGTTATTACCGCTCTCCAAAACAGATTCGATTGGTCGCTATGTCTTCTTGGTGGACGGGCAGTGGCGAGTTCGCGATCTGGAGTCATTTGCAAAAGGACGAGCCGAATCCGGAGCCCGCCCCATCGAGTTTGCAGTGCTGCCTTTGCCCAGCGCGCAAAACCTGCCGGATGCCGGTTGGGTGAATGGCAATTTTTTCGTAGTGCCTCGTGGCGCGAGAAACAAACGAGGGGCTTGGGAGTTCATGAAGTTCTGGGTCGGTATCGGCCGTCCGGAAGAGGCCGCTAAGACCTGTGCGGACGGGGGCTGGATTCCCGTTACTCGACAAGTCATCGAGCATCCGGATTACAAAGCGTACTTACAAGCTCATCCCTTGATGCGACCGTTTGTCGCCTTGGCCGGTAGCGAGCGACAGCAGCCTCTGCCCATGGTTCCCGCGGCTGACCAAATGAAGCGACTCTTGGATCAAACCGCTTATCGATTGTTGGCCAATCCGGATTTGGATGTTGCGACTGAACTCCAAGGCGTTGACACCCAAGTGCGCAGTTGGGCGAAAGGCAAGCGGCCAACGGGAGCAGAACGATGATGCGCAGACTCGCCACTTATTCACTCGTTCTGTTGATGCTGGTTCCGTTTGCCTGGCCGCTTGTGCTCATGACGTTGGGTTCGTTCAAGCCGGCGGAACAACTCGTTCGCGACCCGATTGGGCTCGTACCCGATCGTTGGGAATGGACGAATTATCGCGATGTGTTTACCAGCTTGCCGTTTGCCACTTACCTGCGCAACAGTTTGATTTTGTGCTTGGGAACTGTTTTGGGAACGACGCTTTCGTGTAGCCTCGTGGCCTATTCGTTGACTCGCGTCGATTGGTGGGGGCGTCGCTGGGTGATGTTGACCGTCATCATGACGATGTTATTGCCGTGGCAAATCACCATGATTCCCCGCTTCGTCCTGATCAGTCAGGTCGGGCTGTACGATTCCTTGTGGTCGATCATCCTGCCCTCGTTTCTAGGCGATGCGTTCTTCATCTTCCTTTTGCGCCAGTTTTATCTTTCGATCCCGGAGCAGTTGTTTGACGCGGGGCGATTGGATGGGTTGGGGCATTGGGGATTGTTCACCAGAATACTCTTGCCCCTATCGAAGCCCGCGTTGACGACAGTCGCCCTGTTCCAATTTGTTGAGACTTGGAACAACTTTGGTGGTCCGTTGTTGTTCCTTTCCGATCCGCAGAAATTTCCTTTGGCCTACGGGCTGGAACGTTATGTAAGTTCCTACGGTGATCAAACCCACTTATTGCTCGCGGCCGCCGTTTTGTTTTCACTACCGCTTGTCTTGATCTTTTTCTTAGCCCAACGCGTTTTCGTGGAAGGGATTTCGACCAGCGGTATCAAGGGATAACGCATTCTACCCGAACGCTGATCATTTTCGTCGAGTGGGCGAACCTATCTGGAGGCTTGGCGTCTGTTTGCTGGGAGAAGAATCGTTTGCGAAAATTTGTGGAACAGGCTAATGGACGACGCAATTGAAATCGACGGCTCTGAGGGTGAAGGGGGCGGACAGATCATCCGCTCGGCCCTGACGTTGTCGTTGGTCACTGGTCGCCCGTTTGCGATTCGAAAGATTCGAGCAAAACGTGACAAGCCGGGGTTAAAGCATCAACATATGACCGCATGCAAAGCGGCCTCGCGCGTCGGCTGTGCGGAGATAACCGGGGCAGAAGTTGGATCACGAGAATTGACTTTTCGACCCTCGGGGATTTTTCCTGGCGACTACCATTTTGATGTTCAGACCGCGGGTGGCACGACGCTGGTTGCCCAAACCATCTTGCCGGCGTTGATGATCGCTGGGGGACCTTCCACGGTAACAATCGATGGCGGCACGCATAACACTTGGGCTCCACCTTTCGACTTTCTAGCCCGAGTTTACTTGCCGCAAGTGTGTCGGCTTGGTCCGCAGGTTTCCGCGACGCTTGTCCGTTACGGTTTTTATCCTGCAGGGCAGGGTCGTATCGAATTAAATGTGCAACCCGCGAACCTGCGGGGATTCGATGTAATGGAGCGTGGGAAATTTTTGTCGAGGCAAGTCACGGCAGTCGTTGCCAATTTACCTCTGCACATTGCCGAACGAGAGGTCGATACCGCCGTTCGTCGCCTGGGCTGGTCAGCAACAGAAGGCACAGCGCTCGCAGTCCCGAGTGCCGGCCCGGGTAACATCGTGATGATCGAACACTCCTGCGAAAACGTCAGTGAGATCGCGACGTCGATTGGGCGAATCGGCCTGCCCGCCGAACGAGTCGCTGCGGATGCCGTTCGGGAGATGCGGAATTATTTGCGACACTCGGCACCGGTTGGCGAGCATCTGGCCGATCAATGGATGTTGCCGCTGGCCATTGCAGTTGCCAAAACCGAAATTGCTCACAGGTTTCGCACTTCAAAACTGTCGCAACATTCGTTGACTCATCTGGACATCATCAAACGATTCTTACCGGTACAGACTGACGTTGAAGCGGATGCAGACCAGTCAGTGGTTGTGAGGATTAGTCCAGCCACAACTAAGGCCGAGAATCAAGCTTCGTCGAACTCGTCGTCAGGTTCAGTCAGTTGATGTTCCGGTCCGCTTTCGTGAGGCAAGCCGTAGGATTCCGTCAGCCAATTTCGCAAGTCAAGTTGTTGGCAGCGCGGCCCGCAAAATGGTCGGTGCGAGGACTGGGTCAGAACGTAGGGCTTCGCGCAGTACGAGCATTTTAATGACGTAGATTGCGCGACATCACCGGGCAGATCATTGGGATTGGCATTAGCATGCATGGGAGTCCCCTTGCGATCGGTTATTCGAGTTTCGCGAGTTCGTGGCGCGCGGTCGTCACGAGATCATTCGCAAACTCTTGGTTTTCGTACATCTTAATGATCGAGCGATAAATCTCGGCAGCCTTTTCCGGCTCGGTCGCGGCTCGATCCAAAGCCTCCGTAATTTGTTTACGGCTCCAATTCACTTCTTTTTTGGCATCCTCGCGGACTTTTTGCAACATCGTCTTCGCGGCCGACACGACTTCGACGCTTTCAGCAGGTGTTTTTTCGCCTGCGTCGTAAAGGGTCACGAAAGCCTCCAATTGAGGATATCCAATTGCTGCATTTTCCCGAACAACATCCATGACGGAAACAAACTTTTGCTCAAAAGTACTCAGGCGACTTTCGCCCGGAAGCCGTGCGCGGACAACCAAAGTGTTATGAAACGCCATAACTTTGGCGACCTTCTCGAGTTCACGGACCTGCGGAATTCGCTCATCGTCAGGATACAACTTCAAGAACTGATCGATCTCGGTCAAAACCATAGTTGGGACTGTGGCACCGGCCTCAATTTTTTCAAACAGTTGCTGTGCGGTCGGAGGTCGAGTGACCAAATAGGTTCCGTATCCCCCTCCGCCAACCAGAGCAACCAACAACAGAAAAACGGGCAGCCAGCCGATTCCAGTCTTGTGTTCAACTGGCGTCCCAACTGCAGTGTAAGCCTCTCGAGTTTTTTCAGTGACGGTTTTGAAATAATCCGGTTTCTCCTCGGGTTCCGCCAATTGCAGGTCGTCGACAACCGGCAACTTCTCATCTTCTGGTTTGAGAATTACCGTTTCCTTTGTTGCTCGAGTCTTGGCGCTTTCGGCGATCGGGCGAATAGATTTTTGTTTGGCCGACTCATTGGTCTTGGCCAAGTTGTTCTCTGGCTCGCCGAGCAAAAAATTGTCCTTTGATTCAACCGGTTTGTCTTCGAGGCCGTGAGCCGTTTTGGCCTCGCTGTTCACCCGCAAGACCTGTTCGACATAATCGAGCTTTCGCAATAACGCGAAGGCAGTGGGTGTTCGACTCTCGGGCTTCTTTTCAAGCAATTCGGCAATCAGCATTTCGAGTTCTTCGGGCACGTTGGGAACCCGTTCCCGAATCGGCTGGGCAGGAACTCGCGTAAGATTTCGCAACGATTCCTCAATCGAATTGCCCGCGAACGGAGGCTGGCCGGACAATAGCGTGTAAAGCACCGCGCCGAGGCTGTACAAATCGGAGCGGACAGTCACCGGCTTACCCGCGGCTTGTTCGGGGCTCATAAAATCGAGCGTGCCGATGACGTTGTCGCGCGTGTCGTTGCTGGCCCCGAAACTTTTGGCAATGCCGAAGTCAGCGACCTTCAGCCACCCGCTGTTGCTGCGAATCAGGTTTCCAGGTTTCATATCGCGGTGGATGATCCCGCGGTCGTGGGCATGTCGCAAGGCCGATGCGACGTCTCTCGCAATTCGCAACACTTCACGCCAATCAAATTTTTTCACCTCGCGTTGCAGATGGAACAGACTCTTCCCCTCGACCAGTTCCATCGCAAAAAACAAGGTTCCTTTTTCCTGGCCAAAGCTCAAGATGCGAACGATGTTGGGGTGATTCAACTTGAGCAGCGCCTGGATTTCGCTTTCAAACCGCTGGCGAAAATGAGTCTCGTCAGAAGCCGAATTGGACAACGCCTTAACCGCCACGATCTCGCCAGTCGTTTCGTGTCGAGCTTTGAAAACGGTTCCCATACCGCCGCGTCCCAAGACGCTTAAGATCTCGTAGGGACCAAGTTTTTTGCTGGCCATTGCTGTCCTGATTCAAGCATTTTTTCGTGACAGTTTGCCGGTCTTGAAAAGGCAGTCCTATGACGACGACCGCAATAACTGTTTGGTTCAATTGTCACTCAGGCGAGAAACACCGTCAAGTTAACGTAAACTGCCGCGTCAATTAATCGACACCCAAAGCGTAGATCAAGATGTTGGCCACGATTCGAACGGCATCTTCGGTCGGATACCCCGGGCACTGATTGGCCGCGGCATGCTCCAACGCGCAACTCAGATCGTAGGGCGAATAAATTAACCCCCAGCGGCCATCCACCTTGATGCCTTGCATTTTGGGGGACGTCTTTTCGATCCGCGCGCCGCCTGCTTGCCGCGGATCGGGCACGCGAAGGGTCACCGATTGCAGCGAATATCCGCCGAACTTGTCGGTCCACAATGGATCGCTGGCTTCGACAGGCTGCAATTGATTGGGAAAAATCTCAAGGAGTTCCCGTTTCACCGAGTCGGAAAATTCTGGACTGCCACAAATCGAATCGATCAACAACAGGTTGCCGCCCTCGACATAGGTTTTGACGGCCTTTCGTTCGTCAGCATTGAAGGACACCTTCCGCCGACCGTGCAAAAAGAGCACTGGATAGTTCGCCATTTGTTCGAAGTCGATTGGAATGATCTTCTTCTCAAGGTCGACATCGAATCCGCTACGCGTTCGAAATTCGCGTTGGGCGGCGTTCCAAGCTGTGGGAGCCTCGTCGCTGCCGCCGTTATGAGCTAGTTTCGGAAATACAAGCGATTGTTCCACCAACACGCTCTTCAAATTGTCGAAGACTTTCGGCGTTTCCAGCTTCACTTTCAATTCGCGGTTCGTTGCATAAGCGGCAACATTGATGCCCGCATTGCGGCACCAGATGATTTCTTCCGCGATTTTCTTCGGCAGTTGCTCCAAGAACGTTGGTCGATCAAGCTGCCAATGGCAACTCAAATTCGCCGGGCAGTAAATCACGCTCGTGCGACAGCAATTCTGAAGGCCCAACAAAGGCCGGTCAGGATTGGGCTGCAACGGGAGTTGCGCAGTCCACACCGGATGATCCTTCGCGAGCGGTTCCAATACAGAATCCGGGAACATATCTTTGAGAAGCTCACGAAATGATTTGTCAAAACCGCCAGCATCTCCGCACCCATCCCCGGCACAAGCCTCGGCAAAAATAAAGCCGCCGTTTTCGACATAATTCTTTAGCGCCTTCTTACGATCATCGCTCAAGCTAAAAGATTCTCGGCCCGAGAAAAAAATAATCGGCGCTTCCAATAGATCGTTTACCGTCGCGTCCTGGCTGCGAATTGTCTGCCAATTCATTGGGAAACCCCAAAGCTTTTCCGTTTCGCGTGTCAAGTAATGCACGCCTTCCGGATGGCGATCCCAATTGATCTCGTCGGTGTATTGATATTTTCCGATCAAGATAGGACGCAGACCCTTGGCCATGAACAGTAGAGCGAACGCAGTATGCACGTCGACATTTGGGCCACCCACGCCACTTTCGTTTTCATCAAAAGCACCGGACTGTTTATTTTGAATGGCGATCAAGTGAGCAACGCCCTCGCGATACCAGTCGTGGTCCCCAAAAAATCGTAATCCGGCGACCCGAGCCGCTCGTTCCAATCCGTAAAGGTAATAGTATTTATTGCTCGGTGTCCCAGCATTTGAAGTAACGGAAAATCTCGCAGTCAGCCAGTCAATTGCCCGCTCCAGTCTTTCATCGCGGCGAAACTCCTGACAACAGTCGATTTTGCCGTCATTAAGAAAGTCGTTCGCTTGCAACAGGTTTTCGCGCACAATGATCAGCGAAGAAATTCCTGCGCAGGTCATACTGCCCGTTAAAGATGAAGTATGGCCGGTGCCGTATCCGAATCCGCCGCCACGACCACGGCAATGGTCCAAATACCCGTTCGCTTTGTTCCATACTTCTGGTCCAGCGGCAATTCCCAATTGAGCGGCCTCGTGGAGCGCCAACAAAGCAAATTGAGTATTCGACAGGTCTTCTCCGCCCCAAGGGTAGGCCCAGCCACCACTTTCCCGTTGTTTTTCCACTAGCCACTCGACATCTTCGCGAATATTCCGTTCGAATCGTTTTTTAAATGGGTCCGCCAAACACATGACCATGATGCGCAGCGAAATGGCGTAGGTTGATCGATTATCGACGCTTGGATTGTTTTCCAAAAATCGCAAAGCCCGGGATATCCGTGGCTCGTCCGGCGATTCGCCAGCACTCAAGAGCGCGAGGACGCAGAGCGACGTGACGCCTCCAGAATTCTTGCCAAACATCTCATCCCAGTGATCATCGCTCATCCGGGAATAAAGGAAGTTTATGGATTTTCGAATGCTCTGTTTGGCAGCCGCCGGGTCAATAAAAATCGCTTTGTTCGGTGCTTGAGACCAAGCTGCCTCACCTACCAAGAGCGAAGAAAAGACAATCAACATGCTCAAAATGACGCGCGTTTTCATATCCGACTCCTTTCTTTCATTTTCACATTGCCTTGATTGACATTCAAGGCTGATTCGTGAGGGCAACTCAAATTCCCAAAAAATATCGAGTCGTTTTTTGCCTTCCGTGACCTTTGAAGAACTCAAAGTCAATTCAAATGTTTTCCCAGGGCGTCTCTTGGCAATTAGGCCTCATGTCGTTTTTCGATGCAAGTTTTGTTAAAACAGTTGGCAACATCAAAGCTTGTTGGCATGTCTGTTCGGGTTTGGGTGTTTACCCGCGACAACTTAAATTAAGCTAGATTCAGTAGCTTTCCTTGCGGTGACAAGTCAATTTTTGGATTCGAGAAAGGAAATTCGTGTCAGGAAAACCGAAAAGCCTCGCGGATGTGTTGCAAGAATTTCGCGAACATCGCGTTGTGATGGAGCAGGAACTCCACAAGGTCATTATTGGACAGGACGAAGTCATCGAGCAGCTCTTTGCGGCGATTTTCACCCGCGGTCACTGCCTGCTGGAGGGCGTGCCGGGCCTCGCCAAAACGTTGATGGTCAGCACGATTGCTCGAATCATGGACGTCACCTTCAAACGGATTCAATTTACGCCGGACTTGATGCCCAGCGACATTACGGGCACTAACGTTCTCGATGAGGATGAACAAGGGCGCCGGAGTTTCCGCTTCGTCGAGGGCCCAGTCTTCACCAACATTCTGCTCGCAGACGAAATCAACCGAACGCCTCCCAAAACGCAATCGGCTCTGCTTCAGGCCATGCAGGAGCGTGAAGTCACCGTTGGGCGCGAAACCTATCAGCTGCCGAATCCGTTCTTCACGATCGCGACCCAAAACCCGATCGAACAAGAAGGGACTTATCCTCTGCCTGAGGCCCAACTCGACCGTTTTATGTTTAACATCAAGGTCGGTTATCCTACGGCAGCCGAAGAAGAGAAAATTCTGGCAGCCACCAGTAATTCGGAACAACCGGAAATTCGCAAGGTGCTTTCCGCCAAGGCCATCGCGAACTTGCAAAAACTGGTGGGCTCCGTGGTCGTCACGGACTACATCATCAAGTACGTCGCGGCCATCGTTCGTGCCACTCGCCCTGCCGATCCGACGGCGCCGGATTTTGTGAAGGAACTCGTGGATTGGGGGGCCGGTCCGCGGGCTGGACAATTCATGATCGCAGGTGGTAAAGCCATGGCGGCGATGGACGGCCGCTTTTCTGTTTCCGTCGACGACATCCGCAAGGTCGCAGAGCCAGTGCTGCGGCACCGAATCAGTACCAACTTCCAGGCGCAAGCCAACGCAATGACCAGTGAAAAAATCATTCAACAATTGCTCAAGCTGATTCCCGAACCAAAAATTGACAAGTACGCCAAAGACTCCGCGCGATAACCACACGAAATGTCGGTCGAAAAATACCTTAAGCCGAACGTCATCAACCAGATCCAACGCCTCGATCTGCGTGCTCAGTTCGTCGTGAAGGGCTTTTTGCACGGTCTGCACGCCAGTCCCCTGCACGGCTTCAGTGTTCAATTCAGCGAGCACCGACGCTACGCTCATGGAGACGACCCGAAAAATATTGACTGGCGAGTCTTCGCGAAAACCGACAAGTACTACATCAAGAAGTATGAGGCGGAAACCAACCTGAATGGCTACCTGATCATGGACCTTAGCCATTCCATGGATTACACCTATCGTCAGGAATTGACCAAGTTCGACTATGCGATCTGTCTGGCTGCGGCACTGACGTATCTAATGGTCATGCAACAGGACCCTGTGGGTTTGATCACGTTCAATGACGCGGTCCGCGAAAGCCTAGCGCCGAAGGCCAAGCGGGCTCAGCTCTCGAACATTCTGTCAGTTCTCGCCCGAACTCGGCCCGCCGGTCGCTCCAATTTCGCCAAGTGCAGCCAGCAAATCGGCTCGATGCTGCGGCAACGCAGTCTGCTGATGATCTTTTCAGATCTGTTGATGGATGATCCGGCCGATCTGGAGATGTTGTTTCAATTGTCCTATGCCGGGCACGACATCATTTTGTTTCACATTATGGACGAGGCCGAGGTCCACTTTCCGTTTCGTGGGACGTTCAAATTCACCGATCCGGAAACGCAATCCGAACTCGACACGGATGCCAGCGGCGTGCGCGAGTCCTACCTCCACGCCGTTCAAGAGTTTCGCGACGATCTGAAACGACGCTCGCAAAAGGCTGGCGTCGATTACCTGCCACTGGATACCAGCATGCAGTTCGACAAGGCTTTGACCGAATACCTGATTCACCGGCGGTTAAGGACCTAACCATGATTCTGGCCAACAGTATCGTGCTGATGTTGGGAGCCGCGCTCTTGTCAGTGCCGATCGTCTTGCATTTCCTAATGCAACCGAAACCCAAGGTTGCCATCTTCCCGGCGATTCGGTTTTTACGCGAGCAACACCTGGCGACGCGGCGGCAGTTGAAGATTCGTCATTGGTTGTTGTTAGCCTTGCGGGCCCTGATGATCCTATTACTCGCGTTGGCATTGGCCGGTCCGTCGGTATCGCAAGCGGATTTTCAACAGTGGCTGGGCGTGGTCGGTTTCGGAGTGCTGGCGATTCTGGCAGCCGTCTTTTTTGGAATGGCCAAAGTTGGAAAGCGGGGTTCGCGTTTATTCCGCCGCTTGCTGTTGTTGATTTGTCTAGCCTGTTTGGCAACGACGGGCTTTCTGGGATATCGCGCTTTGTTCAATGGCTCGTCAGCCTCGATCGGTAATTCTGCAGAGCCGGTTACGGCCCTGGTCATTGTCGATAATTCGCCGCGAATGACCTACGTTCGTGAAAATGTTTCGAATCTCAGTCGTGCGCAAGAGATGGCAAACTGGGTTCTTTCCCAGATTCCACCAGACAGCCAAATCTCCGTAATGGATCTCGCCAATTCTGCGCCGTTTTATTCCGTGGATTTGGCTGCCGCAAAGAAACGAATTGAGACCCTCAGCGTCTCCTATCAGTCACTCACGGTGCCTGAGGCGGTTCGCCGAGGTTTTGACTTCATCAAGAACGCAAATTTCGAGCGTCGCGAAATTTACATCGTCTCCGACCTGACCCAACCCGGTTGGGCAAGTTCGGTCGAGATGGCAGCCAAGCTTTCGGAATCACCCAATACTTCCGTCTTTGTGATCGATGTGGGCACGGCCCAACCGATCAATCTGGCGATCAGTGAAATCAAGCTCGACGCCGACCGGCTCACGACTTCTTCCAAATTAAGCTTGGCCGCCAGCGTTGTCTCCTCGGGCCAAGCCGAACAACGGACGATTCAGTTGGCCGTGGAAAAGCCCGACACGCGATTGCCGGTGATTCAGGACAATAAAACGATAGTTCCCAACGACTTTTGGATTCAATCGGAATCGGTAACCGTTCCCGCCCAAGGCGCCATGAATGTTACTCTCCAGCTTGGTCAAACCTTGCCAGTGGGAGTCCATCACGGAACGTTATCAGTCATTGGGGGAGATGGTCTGGAGATCGATAATCGCCGGCATTTTACAGTTGAGGTCGGCGATGCTTGGAAGGTGCTTGTTGCCGCCCCCGCGCGTGTCGAAACGACGTTTCTTACCGGCATCTTGCGCAGCGAATCTCTGGTGCGGATCGGCGCGGCTCCGTTTGAAGTGGAAGAAACGACTCCCGATAAACTGCTCGATTTTAGTCTGTCGCAATTCAACTCGGTTTACTTGCTGGACCCCTCGCCAATTTCGGAAGAAACCTGGCAGGCTCTTCGTGCGTTTGTCGCGCAAGGTGGTGGCTTGGGAATTTTTCTGGGCAATAACGCACGTCGCGGTGCAGCCATCGATACCAGTTTCACGTCGCCTGCCGCGAAGGCCCTGCTGGGTGGCGAAATTACCAACTTGTTCGAGCGGCCTTTCGATATCGAAGACCCGAAACGCAGCTTGTGGCACTTGAGTCCCAAAGATTTCTCGCATCCCATCTTCAAATTGATTCGTCGCGCCGACACGAGTTTTCCCTGGCACCAGTACCCGGTTTATTACCACTGGGGGTTGGTCCTCGAAAATACGCCAGAATTCCCCACACAAGTAATTTTGGAATACAGCAATCGGGAACCCGCCATCATCGAGCGTGGAATCGGCAGTGGTCGCATCATCACGATGACCACGCCCATCACCGAACCCCGATCCAACAAAGCGTGGAATCGCCTCCTGCTTGGGCCAAGTGTCGGTTATGACTCGTGGGCGATGTTTGCGATCCTCAAGCAGATGACCTACTATCTCGCAACCGTTCAGCAGGACACCTTGAACATCCAAGCGGGCCAAGTCGCAACTCTGAAAAACGATTTGCGTAAACATCCGGATTCTTACACTTTGTTTACTCCGAATTTGGAGCAGGCTCCGACGCGTATTCAGGCGGGCAACGATTTTGTTCGTTATAAATTCACAGACATGCCCGGGCATTATCGGATGAAGGGGACGAAAGACGATCTTCCGATTCTCCGCGGCTTCAGCGCGAATCTTTCGCCTGCCGCCACTGACTTGACGCGAATTGGCAAGGAACAGCTCGACAAGTTTTTTGGTGAAGACCGGTATCAACTGGCAACCCAAAAAATTGAGGTCGAGCGACAACAGGGCACCAGCCGCACGGGACAAGAATTTTATCCCTTGATCATTGCCATGATGTGCGTAGTCTTCGCCATGGAGTACTTGATGAGCAACCGGTTTTACAACCGTTCGGCGGGGCGGACTTCCGATTCGGATTCGCGGGCCCTTTCCTTCCCCTTCATGAAGAATTAATGATTTTCAGCAAAAATCGCCGACTTTATCGTGATCAACGGTTTGATTGTCCTGCGAAAGTCAACATTCTTGGCTTTTGACAAAACTTGTCGCTTGAACTTTGGCAAATCGACCAGAATAATGGGAGCATGACCCGGAAAGCTCATTTCAATTGGACCTCGCTGCTGTTGTTGCCAGTATTACTGGCCACGAACTGGCTGGCTGTTGGTCACCACCATCGCGGCTGTGGTGATTCTGGATGCGAGATTTCCCATCAAAGTGACGCTTCGCCCTGTGCTTGCGAACATCATGCGGTCACCTCGACAGCCGCGGATAGCAACAAGACGTTGATTTTAGCTGACGATGAGTCTGGTATTACAGGCTCCTCACATTGCTTGATTTGTTCGCTGTTGTCGACGCACCTGTCGACCCCAGCGGTTGTTTTCGATTGGAGCCCTGTTGCGGTTGTAGATACTACAACTGCGACAACAAAGGCCGCTGCCAGCCGTCAGTTCTCTGGATTTTACCGCAGTCGCGCACCGCCTGCGAATTCTTAATCCGTTGACACATTTCGCGCCACTCCTTTTTTGGAGCATTTTCATTTTCCTTGCGCGGAATTTCTGGTGATTGAATTCGGTTTTTTCTGAAATTATTTATCTAATACATGGTGCGAATATGAATAGAAATAAGGGCTTTACATTAATTGAGTTGTTGGTGGTCATTGCCATCATCGGGATTTTGGTAGGTATGTTGTTGCCGGCGGTTCAATCCGTTCGGGAGGCCGCGCGGCGAACACAATGTTTGAACAACATTCGCCAGTTGGGGGTTGCAGCATTTAATCATGAAAGCAGCTTGGGTTTCTTTCCCCCGGGCTGGAAGACTAACGACCCAATGGATCCGTTAAGCGGTCCAGGTTGGGGTTGGGCTACCCATCTGTTGAATCACTGCGATGCAGGTAATGTCTACGACCAAATCAATTTCAAGCTTGCAATTGACGACCCTGCACACGAAGAAATCCTCAAGACGTTGATCCCGATGTACCAATGTGCCTCGGATCCTGCTCCCGATTTGGTGAATCTGGAGGAGGCCCTCCCCGCGCCATTGATGGGGCCTGGCATGCCAATCCTTCATGAGCCAACGACACCGCCCCAACATGCTGAACTTTGGGTGGGACGAAGTAACTTCTCCGGTGTTTTCGGCTCCAATGAGATTGAAGATGATCCTGCGGCGGGGAACGGAATGTTCTACTGGAACAGCAAAATCAAAGTTCGCGATGTCCTCGACGGAGGTAGCAACACGATCATGATGGGCGAACGTCGAAATGACCGAGGATACTTGTCTTGGGTTGGAGTTGACGAGCATATCCCCGAGCCTTTCGCCCGTGTCGTCGGCTCGGCGGATCATCCACCGAATCATCGTGACGGGCACTTTGAAGATTTTCGCAGTTACCACAAGGTGGGCGCGAACTTCGCATTTGCCGATGGTTCAGCTCGACTGATTTCAGATACGGTTGATGAGACCGTATTCCAAGCACTCGCGACACG
>JBEBGH010000322.1:0-6238 GCA_040081565.1 Pirellulaceae bacterium | reverse complement strand
CTCATTTTCGATCGTGGGCTCAAAACGCATTTCGCGCTTTTTGGATTCGAGCTGCCGACTGATTTCAGATTTCTTCGATCGCAAGCGCTCCATGTTGGTTGCCAAGACTTCGTCTTTCTTCCCCGTCAATCGTTCACGCACATACCTCCACGATGCTCCAATCCACTCCGTTCCGACTGCTACCCGGCGGACAAAAACATCGGTCAGGAAAACCCAAGCTCCCAACACAAGTAGATAGGGCCACATCGCTTCAATGGCGGATGTATGCGGCAACGTCGGACGGAAGGGATTGAGTTTCAATGGCTCTTCTAAGCCGTCTTTACCGGCCAGATCAGCAGACTTCACGCCTGCATCTTCAGCTCCCTTCGGCTTCACGTTCACCAAATTTTCCAACAACGCGTCGTTGGTTTCGCGATCTGAATACTCCGTGGAATAGGGAACGTTGATACCGGTCGTAAGCCGCTCGTAGCCCTCACCTGGCAAAATCGTTAACAAGTAATTCCCCGATTCCGATGCATCAAACTCAGCCTCGTATCGTCCGGGGCCGGTTTGCGAAAAATTCAAGTCGAAACCGTTTCCATCGGCTCCTGCAGCGGTACCCGGCGGAATTCCGCGGGCGTTGAAGTTCAAAAAGTTAATGAAGTCATCTTTTTCATTAATTGCGGTTACGACCACTCGACCTTTGTTGTCTCGCAAGTCAGTACCAATCGTAAAATTGGCACTTTGGGTGACGGGTCGCATGGAGTAGCGGACCATTTGGGCAAAGATCTTGTCGTAGTACTCGTTGTTGTACCAATCAGTCGTCCAGTGATTACCCGCGTCGCTGGTGAAGACAACGGTTCGTCCAAGTTCATACCGCCAAGTGGCCAACAACGTCGTGTTCTCTGCATTGTCCGCCGGGTCGCTGGCGACAATCAATTGCTCAACCAACGGGCTCTTCTTAATTGTCGACATGACATAGCCATAAAACGGCGGGAGTTGCGTCGCATCGACGCCTTGAAGCATTTCATGGCGGGAGGCCATCGAAGTTGGAATCGCCCGCATGCCGGTCTTTGATTCCTTGATCACCGGTTTAGCCACACGGCGAGCCTCTCGTTGATAGATTTTCGGTAAGGCCCGAGCATCGGTAACTTCGTAGTATTTTCCGCCCGTCGCCTTTGCGATGTCGCGCAGCAGCTGGCTGTTCGCTGGTCCATGCGTGCCAATGGCAACCGTCGAGATCAAAATTTTTGCGTCAGAAAATTTCTTGAGCAGTGCATTGCCTGGAGGTGCCGGATCACCATCGCTGATGATGATCATGTGCTTCATCGACGCGGGTGAAGCCTTGAGTCCCGCCAAAGCGACTTCCATGGGGGGAGCAAAATCAGGCATGTCGCCAGGTGTCATTCGTCCCATCAAGGACAACATGCGTTTCCGGTTGTTCGAAACTTGATCGATTCCGTTTGGCATTTTCCAAAGCCATCGCGGTTGGCCACCCATGTCACTCCAGTCCACGACACCGCAATAGTCCATCGGCCCCAGGATATTTAATGCCTCTTGGCCGACCTTCACCTGCCAATAATTACCTTGCGCCATTTCCGATGCGTGCATCACCATCACAAGGGCGCCGACCGCACTGATTTTGTCGTTCTTGATTTGAAAGTCGATCGGCATCGCCTTTTCAAGCTCGGTATTCGACCAACCACCGGCTCCAAATGCCCGCTCTCCGCCGATCATCACAATTCCGCAACCCAATTCGCGGCAGTTGTTGACCAACATTTGAACTTGCTGATCGGAAAAGCCGACCGCCGCCAACTCCGTTTCGGAGCTGCGCGGAACATTTGCGAGAATCACGGAATCGTACTGCAGCAGTTCAGCTGCGGTGGTGAACAGCGAGTCGGTCGTCATCGTGTCCACCTCGATCGCAGCCGTTTGCAGCCGTTCAATCAACTGCAAGAACTCGCCTGGCGCTGCCGAGTCCTCAATGAGCAGCACCCGCCCTTTGCCCCGCACATGGGCAAAAGCCGACGCGGCGTTGTTTTTGACGACCGTATCAAAACTGACGTCGTCCGGTTGAAACGTTGCCTCCAGCGTGACAATATCCGACTGATTGAGTTCATGTTGGAAAGCAATCACGTTCTTGCCGGTCTCCAAAGTGACCTTTTGCTTGGCAACTAATTCGTCGCGACCATTGATTCGCTGTTTAAGAATCAAGTCTCCGGTAACAGCACCCGACGGATTATCCTCGGTTGGGACATTTTCATTGCTGAGCACGACCCGCGCCTCGAACGGCTGATCCTTTCGCACATCGTTCGGCACCATTAATTTGTCGACTGATATGTCTGCCTTCTTGTCGAGACGGATTGGAACAACATCGATGCCAATGCCATCACCGGAAAATGACTGGGCAAAATTCACGACGTCGCCAGCGTTCTGGTTTCCGTCGGTGACGATCACGATTCGTCGAGCGGTATCTTCGGGAAAAGCAGCTTTTGCCAACCGCAACGCCGCCTCCAAATTAGTTCCGTCTGTTTTCAACTCGGCATTGGTTTCAACTCGACCAACGATCGGTAAACTACTCTCGGCCGGAGCGGCTTCGATCTGAGCGTTGGCCCCAAACACAATTACGCCCGCCAAATCACCTGTGCCGTCACCTACCCCTTCGCGCCGATGCAAATCGACTGACTTAGAGACGTACGACATCATCGCCTCGCGTTGTTCGCGCGGGATGCTTTCGGATTGATCGAGCAAATACAAAACCGTCAGCCGGTTCGTTTGATCCCGCCAATGAATTTCGGCCAAGGCAAACACCAACGCCGTGTAAACGAGTGTTCGTAGGGTGATGGCCACAATACGACGCCATCGCCCAAGACCGGCGAGACTATTGAAGCTGAAGATCCAAATCAACGGCAAGGCGAGCAATAGGAGCAAAAGCCAAGGCTGATCAAAGCCAAATTCGTTAAACCATTCCATTTAGTTGGCCCTTTTCATTCTGTCGATTGTATTGACTTTTCGGGGACTTGGCGACATTTATTGTTGAAATTTTCCCGTTGACAGGCAGGTCGGAAGAGCAGGAACGGTTTTTCGGGAACGGTTTGGCGGCAAATCGCCGGGGCCTTACAAACTACCGATAAGGGCTCATTTCGTATGGTACAATTGCGGTACGTTTTTTAAGGGGCAAATGTTTCGAATCGCTTCGAAACTAATCGCCTTTAGACCCAGGATTTCCGAGAAGCTCCAATCGCCACGCGGCCACGGTTGCTGACCGTCGCCTTTTCACGTTTTCAATGCGTCAGTCGATTTTTCGTCTGCCTAGCCTATTGAACGTCGTGACTTCGGCTTGTCGCTGCTCGACCCTTTTCAGAACACCATTTGTTTGCTTTTGGGAGAATTAATTCGATGAGATTCATCAACCGTTGGTCGGTCGCTAGTTTGTTGGCCGCCGGCCTTTCCTTGTTTTCGAATGCGGCAACCTTTGCACAGGAACCGCCACCGCCAGAGTATCCTCCGCTTGAGCAAGTGATCAAAGATCACGAAGAGGTCAAAGTCATCGACGAAAAAGTCGACGAACCACAGGCTGAAGTGAATCCATTTTATCGCCTGTGGGTCAACAAAAAGACCAGCCAGGTCCTCGCCGAATTACCCAAGGACTTTGCAGAAGGCAACCAACGACATTTCATTGCCACCACGCTGTCCGGCGGCGATGTGTTCGCCGGCCTGCAATCCGATGACTATTACGTTTACTGGAAACAATATGGCAAACGTCTGGCTCTCGTGGCCGAAGACATTTCCATTCGCGGTTCGGATGACGAATCCAAGGCTTCGGTCAAGCGTTTGTTCACCGATAGAATTCTGGCTGACTTGCCGATTCTCACGATCGCTCCACGCGGCGGACCAGTCATCGACCTCGACGAATTGCTCGTTAACAACTCCTCGATTTTCTTTGGTGGCTTTAAATCAAGCAAACCGTACTTATCGAAAGTCAAGGTAATCAAGTCTTTCCCAAAAAACATTGAACTGGCTTTTGAAATTGCCAACACCGACGGCAAACTGAAAGTTTTGCACTATTCGATCAGCAAGATCGAAGGTTCTCCTGGCTACAAGCCGCGTGTGGCTGATCAACGAATCGGCTACTTCACGACTTCGTACAACGATTTTGGCAAATATGAAGGCGACGACATTCGCGTGCGTTACGTCAATCGTTGGTTCCTGGAGAAACGGGATCCAAACCTCAAAATGAGCCCGCCGAAGAACCAAATCGTGTTCTACATCGAGCACACGACACCCGTTCGCTATCGCCGCTGGGTTCGAGAGGGGATTCTGCATTGGAACAAGGCGTTCGAGCAAATCGGAATCGTCAACGCGATCGACGTTCGCCAACAAGACAAACAAACCGGCGAACATATGAACAAGAACCCGGAAGACGTGCGATACAACTTCGTGCGTTGGCTCAACAACAACGTTAGTACGGCCATCGGCCCAAGCCGAGTCAATCCGACCACCGGTGAGATCCTGGACGCGGACATCGTGTTGACCGACGGCTGGATTCGCACCTTTGAAGATCAATTCGAAAAATTGATGCCTAAACTGGCGATGGAAAGTGCCACCAATGAAACGTTGGCTTGGTATGCCCAACATCCCTATTGGGACCCGCGGATTCGACTCGCCAGCCCAGGAAATCGCGAATCGATTCGTCAATCGTTGTTGGCCATGAACTCAAACTTCGCCGCGGCGACGAACACCGCGACCCGCACGCGAATTTTGGGCGACGAAGCTCTGGACGGTTTGTACAACCGCAATAGCCAGGTCAATGGCGGCTGTTTTGCTGCCGACGGCCGACAATTCGATGTTGCGATCATGCGCATGGCCTTGAGCCTGGCGATGATGGAAGAAGAAAAGAAAGACGAGCCGAAGAAGAGCGACGAGCAAATGTTGGACGGCATGCCAGAGTCGTTTATCGGCCCGCTGCTGGCCGATCTGGTTTGCCACGAAGTCGGTCACACTTTGGGTTTGCGTCACAACTTCAAGTCCAGCAGCATCTACACGCTGGAACAAATGAACAGCGATGAACTGAAAGGCAAGAAACCTTTTGCCGGTTCGGTCATGGACTACTTGCCGGTGAACTTCAACTTCGAATCCGGCAAGATTCAAGGCGATTACACTATGATTGGTGTTGGCCCGTACGATATGTGGGCGATCGAATACGGCTACACGCTCGACGACAAGAACCTGCCGGACATCTTGAAACGGGTCGCGGAACCGGAACTGACGTTTGCAACGGACGAAGACACGATGGGCTCCGACCCACTCGCGCGACGTTACGACTTCAGCAAGAATCCATTGGACTACGCCAAGAGCCAGGTGAAACTCGCGCGTCACCACCGTGGTCGTATTCTCGACAAATTCGTGAAGGACGGAGACCCATGGGAGAAGGCCCGCCGCGGTTACCTGCTCACGCTGTCTCTTCAACTGAAGAGCACGGGCATGATGGCCAACTGGATTGGCGGTGCACATGTCAATCGCGACAAGAAAGGCGATCCGAACGGCCGCAAACCGATCGAAATCGTGCCTGCCACGACACAACGCGACGCCTTGAAATTCGTCATTGAAAACACATTCAATGATGAAGCTTTTGGCTTGACCCCAGATTTGCTGCAACACCTTGTTGCCGATAGCTGGTTTGAAGGCGGATCATCGATCGGCTCACTTGACGCTCCTTGGCCAGTCAATGACCAGATCGCCGGCGTGCAGTCGACTGCCTTGTCGCAAATTCTCAACCCAACCACTTTGCGTCGGGTCTACGATAATGAATTGCGTTTGCCTGCTGACACGGACGCTTTGACATTGAATGAAGTGATGACGACCGTGCGTGCTTCGATCTGGACTGAAGTCGAAAAAATGCCAGAAGGCAAGTTTACTGAACGCAAACCTGCCATCAGCAGTCTGCGCCGCAACTTGCAGGCCGAACACCTCGAGCGTTTGTTTGATTTGGCCGAAACCAAACGAGGAAACGCGGCCTCCAAGCCGATTTCGAATTTGTCTGCGTTGACGCTCAGCGAACTGAAGGACTTGCTCGGCAAGGCCAAGGATCGCGAAGGTCTCGATGCCTACTCACGAGCCCACCTGGTCGACATGCACGATCGAATTTCGAAATGGGTTGAAGGTAAATACAACCGACAGGCTTCCAGTCAGCCGTCGGTGATGTTTTTCTCGCAACCTGCTGAAACTCCCGTCGAAAACGACAAATAACCTCGACGAA
>JBEBGH010000650.1:0-1536 GCA_040081565.1 Pirellulaceae bacterium | reverse complement strand
TTGGCATGCAGGTCGATCTCGCAGTAGAATGAATGCTGGTGTTGATAAAATTTCATCATGCGTCTCCTGGGTGGGGGTGAAACGGTTTCAGCTGCGAATTTTTTCGCTGTGACTTCAAACATCGGCCACAGACGAATTTTCAGGCATCGACCTGATTGGCGAAACCGCCTCAACCAGCGAGGCCATGATGAGTATCAAAGGGTTGGACCGAAGCCCCCGACGGTCCGTTTCGAACTTTAGAGACCGTGTTGGCGGGGGCTCGGTCAACATTGCCGTTCGTGCCTACAAATGAAAACTCCGATAAGCCTCCAAATCACTGATGACATTGTGGGCACCGGACGACCGGTTGTTCCTGGTGACGTTGCCGTCTGCCATTGTCGATGCACGAGACCGAAAGGCAACGTTCTCTTCAGTTCCGAAGACGACGAACCGTACCCGGTTCGCGTCGGGGCTCGAGATGGTTTCGTGGGCATCGAATATGGATTGCTGGGTATGAAGATTGGTGGAAAACGAACCGTTGTTGTTCCGCCCAATCTGACCTACCACGAACGAAAGACATACCGCGATCTACCTGAGCACTCCATGCTCATCTATAATATCTCTCTGTTGTCGCTCGGAGAGAAATGGGATTCAGAGATGGAAGAACGACTCACACGGGGCTCCAGTAAAACGGAGGAATGACCAGATCGGTTTCGTCCGCAACATTGACGCAACGACAAATTCGGCACGAACAATGCGGTCCACCGAAGTTCGCGATCGGCCGCTTTCCAATATTTGGGTCACTTGGCGCGAACTCGGTGACCTTGGTCGTTATGTGTCCTTATGATCCCATCGGTTACACTCGCCGAGATTGCGCGGCAAATTGACGACGGAAAGGACATTTCCGCATCTGACCATCGAACTTTTTCCCACATGATCAATGCGACCGGGCCACTTAACTCACACTTGCGGCTTACGCTACAACCACGCCGATACGAACGTGATGATCCAATCGACATGTCCACGGAAATTCGTGGTGGTTTCCTTACCGTCCTTTATGACTGTCATTGGCCACGCCTTACGCTAAACGAGCATCATGATCGTGCGGAAATGGCGGAGTTCATAATCGATCACACTTCGGTCGTCTGCGAGGTTTTCGCGTTTGAGAATTGCACGCGACTGCGTTACCGTATTGAATACGATGGCTCGAACGGGCCACGCCGGCATTATCAACCAAATGTGCCGACTCCTGCCGTTCATTGGATGGACACATAACATCTTCATGGCCTTTGAAGTCAAGTAGTACGGACCTTCGGCGGCGGTAAAAGTCGGGGATTTTTTTCAGCGGTTAGTTTTGGTGAGTTCCCTTTCGTCTTCGCCCTTCGTTCACAGTTGCTGACGAAGGGCGAAGGCACGGCGTTGTTTTTTTGGGTCAAGACCCAACGTCTTGCGGCTCGCGCTGCCAGAACGCTTTGCCGAATCGAGAGGTCGAGACCCGTTCCCTTTTGTCGAGCCCCTAGTCGGCAACGTTCGGAGCCTGATGAGCGTTCTTCACTC
>JBEBGH010000649.1:0-1538 GCA_040081565.1 Pirellulaceae bacterium | reverse complement strand
CCACAACGAAGTTCGCGGAGATCCCGGCGAAGCGGTGCACTTCAGCGACTTCGCTAATTTCAAAACGGCTTTTGTCGGCGATCAGCACCAGCGTATCGGTGTCCTGATATCCACCGCTCCCGGACGAAACACAATCGACCTCTGAACCCAGTCCCTCCGCTGCCGCCTTGCGAAACGTCTCGATGGTCTTGGGTTCAACTTCGGACAGGGCGATCAGCTGCGCCTGGGTTGCGGAGTCTTTAAGCAAAGCGGTTAGTTGTTGGCCAATTACGGCCGCATCGCTCACCGGCGGTTGGCCAGGTCGATTGCTTTCCACGTTCCAAGCCAGAACGCGAAAATCTTGAGCGTTCGCCGCCAAGCCAGTTCCAATAGCCATCAACAAAAAGAATACTATAAGTCGCAACATTTTGATTCCGAAATTGTGAGAAGAGACGTTTGCGCGAAGGGCAATCCTCGGCTCATTGTACTCAGATTCTCGGCACAGGCGGGATGTTCTGGTTATTCAGCGAATTCGGTGGTTTCATCGAAAGGCCAATGTCTGAGTTCTTCGGATCAATTCACGCAACGTCGATGAAATTCCCAACCAACCATTGCTGTCGCGAACAAGATAATCGCGTTGCTGATCAAAGAGGATTGATCCAAAAAAATGAGAGGTGAAATCACGAACGAAAACATTCCGAGAATTGAAGCGCAATTGCCCAACAGATTCCACCGGCGGATGCCACGTGTGAAGAAAGCCAATAGCACTGAAATTGCCAGAATGGAGAGCGCAAGACAGGCGGCCATCCAGGCAACTGATGATTTAAGTTCAATCAGCCCCAACACTCCGATCGCCAACGTAAAGGCGAGAAGCAGGAGAGCCAATCGGTAAGGGCGATTCAAATCGGGCGAACAATCGAACCCCGAACAACTGCGACAGCCGGCCATGACGCGGCGATTGTAGGTCACGAATTGGTAAACCGGAAACATCAGGCCGCGAAAGACTCGGGACTCAAACAAGGGAGCGAGCCATGTCCACCGGCTGGCCAGCACGAAACAAAGAGCCGGCAACCCGTAAATTGTCACGCCGCTGCGGCGATCAAATAAAGGGATTTCGTGCCGTGCCCGGTTTAGATCCAGTTGAGCCAGAATCCGAGGATCGAGGTTTGCGAAGCCAACTCGGTTTTCGTTTCGCAGGAAACCCCACGCGACAAACCAATAGGTGTACAGCCGGCACATGGGGCAACTGTCATCAAACACGATCACTTTGTCGTCAAGCGTTGCCATTTTTCGACCCCCACTTTGAACTCGTAACTATTGCTTAAACCGCAATCGAGCAAGCGAAGATAACGTTGTGGCATTTTGACTCGGTGGGGCCCTTTCGAAGGCGAGCTCAATCAGTTGTGAGGTTCAACGCCGTCACCAAGCGTTTTGCAAAATCTTCTTCGATAGATTTTCTTTCGTTGTTGAATTCCCGCAGGATCGGCTCAAGCTCTTTGTCAAATTTTTTGCCGATTTCGTTAAGCTCTTTTACCTGCGATTGTTTCAAGTTCAAGCGT
>JBEBGH010000648.1:0-1553 GCA_040081565.1 Pirellulaceae bacterium | reverse complement strand
GCTCGAACGTCAACGCGCCGTTCAGAATGCGTCGCAACGGATCGGAGAAATTCAGTCGAACCTGCTGCATGAGGTCACCGCAGCCATTGCGAAATTCAAAAAAGACTTTCCGGGAGCCGCTGATTCTGAAATGAGCAAACGGACGACCTCGGAGTGGGAACGAACGCTGGATGAAATACTCAAATCTCTGAACGAAGAGAATGTTCGAGAACAAAACCAGAAGATTGAAAAAATCGAAGCCGATGTGAATCGAGTGCTCGGCATTTATGCAGATCACCAGAATTTTTCGCAATTGCTGGCTGAGTGGGAAAAGCGCTGGGATACATTGGCCTTCCACACCGGACTCGAGGTTGCGATTCCGTATACCAAAGAATCCAGAGAATTGCTCGACCGCGCCAAGACTCAGCATCAATTAGGCAACTCCGAGTTTTCGACTTCGCTGACAATGTCGAGCAAGACGATTCAAGCCGGTGAAGCGGCCGTCCTCCAGGCTTTGGAGGAACAAGAGAAGATAAAACAACAACGAACATTGATTCGCCGGACGCTATGGATTGCAGCTGGGGCATTGGGTTTTGTGTTGCTGTTGATTTTTGCCTTGTTGAATTGGCGGCGACGAGGAGCCTTGCAAAAAGCCGTGGACGAATTCGAAAAACGTCATGATGCGGCGGCACGTGAATCAGAGGCGATTGCCCAAGTTCTTCAGCTCCGGAACGAGGCCTATCAATCCGCCGGAGTCGGCCCCAGGGGAGACCTCGCAGGGATGACCGCAACCTTGATCAATGACATTGATTCTCAAGAAAAGACCCTCTCCGAAATGCATCGCGAAATTTCGCGAGTAACCTCCGCCGCGCGATCGCTGTTGCATCCCGGCTTCATCGGCGAGCTGTTCAACCTCATCAGCAGCACTCGATATCTGGCGATGATCAATTTACTTAACGGCAAATCACTCGATGGCTCACTGGCCAATCTCAAGAACGAGATCGACGGCGGCCAGTGGTTGACCTTCGATCAGTTTGTTTCCGAGTTCCGACGATTGCGTGCCAATTGTCTCGCAGCGATCACTCGCCTAAAAACTGCAGTTGAGCAGTGCTCGCCGTCGTTAATCGAAATAAAATCTCTGGTGACGCAACTGGAATCCACCACCGGCCAGTTGAGGGCAGCGGAGCGGACCGATAATCGCCTGCAACTTCACACGGTCAATGCGGCCTTGCTTCCTTCGATTGAAGGACTGCTTGCCGAGGCTGAGGCAAAACTCGAACTCGATCCAGTCCAAGTTTTCGAACAAATTTTGCCGAAAGCCAAACAACAGTCCGCCGATGGGCTGGCGATTGCCGAAATCATGTCTAAGACGCGCTCGGAGTTGTTTCCGATTCTCGACGAGGCCGCCGCCCAGCTTCGCAAACATGTTCATCGCGTCGACTGGATTGGCAAAGCTGTCTCGCAATTGACCGAGCAGGCCAACCAATTGCTTGAAGCGGCTTGTAAGGCATCGCAAAGTGACGGGATCGGACTGTTGGCTTCAGCGGTTACGGATTTGAAAGACCGGGCGCAGC
>JBEBGH010000321.1:0-6330 GCA_040081565.1 Pirellulaceae bacterium | reverse complement strand
GTTTCTCGTCTCGCCCAAAAAGTTCCTGCTCAACGATCGCGAGTATCAAATTGTGATGATTCCCACCGCTCCCGTACCTTTCGGTGGCGCGATGATGCTGATTCCCGCGCACTTGGTCGTGCCCGCGAACTTGTCGGTGGATGGCCTGATGAGTATCTACCTATCGATGGGTGTAACAGCCTCAGATTTCATTGCAACTGTAGATTCGCCCAAAAAATGATCGCGAAGGTTTGTGGAGTGGAAAATTAGCTGAGTTCTTCCGTCAGGATTTTTTCCAAGGCGGACATTTCGACTTGGCTACCGACAATCAGTGGCGTTCGCTGATGAATGCTCTCGGGTTGAATATCAAGAATTCGTTGTCGCCCATCAGTGGCCATTCCGCCCGCCTGTTCGGCGATCAAAGCAATCGGATTGGCCTCGTACAACAATCGCAGTTTGCCCGCTGGGTGGGTTGAAGTTGGCGGGTACATAAACACACCGCCCTTCAGCAATGTACGATGAAAGTCCGCGACCATCGATCCGATGTAACGCGACGCGTATTTCTTGTTCAGCGTTCCGTTTTTCATTTGATCGATGAAGCGGTTGTAACCGGATGGAAACGTTTCCCGATAGGCCTCGTTAACTGAATAATAGGTGCCCTGATTTGGCATCTTGATGTTCGGATGGCTTAGAACATACGCGCCAATGGCCGGGTCCAAGGTAAAACCGTGCACACCATTGCCTACCGTGTAGACCATGATCGTCGAAGATCCGTAAACGACGTAACCGGCTCCGATCTGTTTTCGACCCGGTTGCAGGATCCAGCGGTCTGGCGAATTGATATTCACTCCGTCGGGACGACGGAAAATAGAAAACGTCGTGCCAACGCTGACGTTGACATCAATATTGGAACTTCCGTCCAGTGGATCGAAGACCACGGCATATTTGGCATTCGGCGAAAGGTGCTGGACGACAATCGGATGTTCGTTTTCTTCTGAAGCTAACACTCCGACGCTGTCCCGCGAACTGAGGCCATGAATCAATACTTCATTGGCGTAGACGTCGAGTCGCTGTTGTACTTCCCCTTGAACGTTTTCGTTGCCGTCCGAGCCGAGAATTTCGCTCAGGCCCGCTTGGCGCACCTTGGATTGAATTCGTTTCGTGGCCAGCGTGATTCCCGACAGGAGAAACGAGAATTCACCCGTCGCACCGGGAAATCTCTGTTGCTCCGTCAGAATGTGTTGCTGGATCGTAATCAATTGGTGCGGCATAAGGAGAATCCAGGTCAAACAGATTTAAAGGCAACATCACAGTGATCGGCGATTCGGATCGCGACAATTTCAGAGAACGGTAGAGACGCCAAATTGACGATTCTGAGACTTCGAAGCCGGGAAATCCAGTTCCGAAATTCAGGATCGACGATTTCGCTCAACGCAATTTCAACAGGATTCGACGAGGCGGGCAAGGTCGATTTGAGCAAAACCAATTCATTTGCCGCCACTTCGCAACAAACCGCGGCAGCAATTGAATCGCTGGTGCTCGTCCAGTTGCGAGGTAATTCGCGATTGGATCGACTCCAATCACGAGAATCAAAAAAATACAAATCAGGAGTGCGGGCCGGGGACGGTGTAGTTTCCGCGACCGAACGAAGGTCAGAGATGAGGTCGCCTTCGGGAAACTCTCTCATCAGATTCGTTGAATTTTCCACCATTCGATCGACGGCGGCAAAATGAGCCTCTTCGTCGGTGAGCCCGAGGGTTCCTTGTTCCCGGCGCAACTGGTCGACGTTTTCACCACCACCCACGATCAGAATTGTCGTCATGCATGGCTGACTCGACAACCAGTCTCTCATGTTCGCTGCGCAGCCGGCCTGTGCCAATAAACTTCCTCCCAACTTCACGACTCGTAATTCTCTGTTCATTGGGATAGCTCAAGCAAATTCTCCTGCAGTAATTCCGCAACAGCAACGGCCCCAATCGATTTACTCTTGGCCTTTCCCATTCGTTCATCAACATCGGTAATCAATGCACGGCTCCAAGTCGATTGAATGATTCGCCGGGCCAGCCACGCACCTTCGCCGGCAACCAGGAAGCAGGGTTGATCATTTCTAAACCGGTCAATCACCCGCTTCATCGTGTTGCGAATTAAATCGGCCTGTGCTGCGGCGGCTTGTTTTGCGATTTCCGTGGCGATCGTTGGATCGTCGTCCAAACAGAGCAATCGGGCGATCCGCCGGCTCGCATCGATTTGAGTTGCCGGACGTCCGTCGCATGTCGCAGCATTTTGGACGTCTTCCGCAATCTCATTCAGCAATAGGTAAACGTCATGCATGCAGGCAAACAATTCAGGGGCAAGGGTAAGACGATTCTCGCCAATCAGGCATTGCGGCAACACGCCGAACACAGGCGTTCTTGCGACGCCGGTGTAAAGTAATTCAAACGCTCCGATCCTGCCGAAGTCGTTGTGACCAATGGTTTGCGGAACCCCTGATCGTACGGGAATGATATCGGTTGTGGTTGACCCAATATCAACTAGAACAAAAACATCTGAGAACGAATTCGCGAACAGCCGACCCATCGACGTCGCGGTCGCATGCCAGTTGGCTGCTGCAATCTGCTGCCAATTCTCGTCAACTTCGTCGGCCCGGCAAAACCGATGGCCGGATGAGTTCATCGCATAGAAGTGAGCACGCTCGGAGCCAAACGCTTGACACACTGAATCGGCGATCTGGTTCACGCCATCCCGTTTGGACTCAAAACAATCGCACAACTCCCCAGTCATTGTGATCGCGATCTGGGCAGATGGATCCGCGATGCCGAAATTATTACGCAGAAAATCTGTCAACCTGGCGGGCTGTTCCCACAACCGGAATGGAATGGACGCCGCGTAATCTCGATCGGAATCGTAGAACTTGAGATTCGCGCCACCTATATCAAAACCATAGACCGCAACCATCAGGAACTCTCACGAACCAGGTCAGCAAGCGCAGTTCCTACGTCTTCGAATTGAAAATTGAAATTCTGATCGATGGCAACTTTAGGTCGGACCCGCTGCGAGTCCAACAGAGCCGTCGCGAACTCGCCTACAACAATTTTTAAAGCGAATGCCGGGACCCGTAAGAACGCGGACTTTCCGACCGCACTGCCAAGTTGCTTGTTGAATTCAACGTTGCGGACCGGATTGGGGACACAAGCATTGACCGGACCAGAAACTTGATTCGATTCAGCTAACCAGACGATTAGGCGAGCCAAATCGTTTTCATGAATCCAAGGCATCCATTGTTGCCCGTTGCCAAGCACTCCACCCAAACCACGACGGTAAAGTGGAAGCATCTTTGCCAATGCACCGCCGTGTTTGCTCAAGACAATTCCTGTGCGAAGCAAAACGACACGCACGCCAACTTCCTCAAGCTCCTTGGTCGCGTCTTCCCATTCGCGAGCCACATCGGACAAGAAACCCACTCCGCTGGGAGCCGATTCATCAATCCAATCGTCACCACGGTCCCCATAAATTCCGACGGCAGAACCGGAAATCAAAACGCGAGGCTTTGTCGTCCACGACTTAATGGATTGAACGAGGTTTCTCGTCCCAACCACGCGGCTGTCACGAATGCGTTTTTTCCTAGCCGCAGTCCAGCGCCCTTCGGCGATCGATTCCCCCATCAAATTGACGACCACGTCAAAAGCTCGATCGGCAGTTAATGGGAGCAGTCCGGAGACCGGATCCCATTCAATTACCTCCTCCACTTTGTTTCCAAGTTTCTGCTCAGCCTTCTCCCGAGAACGACTGGTGATCGTGGGTCTGGTGAAATGTTCGAGGAGGACTTGGCCCACAACTCCAGTTGCACCTGTAATGAAAGCTCGCAGCACTTTGAATCTTTCCGAGGGGGACGATTTCCAGAACGAATGCCGTTTGGCCAGGGCGACTTATTTTCGTGAAAGACGTCGAAAGACTGAACGGCAAGGTCCAGATGTAAACAAGTCCACCACTTATCAGCGGTTTTGATTCTACGATGTCCGCATGACCTTGGGGAATTGGCCTGAAAATCAGATGAAACCCCACCTTGATGCCAAGTCGAAATTTTTTTCCTGGTTTCAGTTCGTCGGTGGTTCATGTTCGCTTTGGTCGTAATTACAATGGGCGAAGGAATTGGGGTGCGGTAAAATTCTTTACTCATTTGTGATCGTGGAAGATTGTATGTCGAAATATGCTCGCAGCGCTACAGCGTCTCTTTTGTTCTTGGGAACTTTATTTTTGGCTTGCGGCTCCGTTGCCCTTGCCCAAGCCCCCAAGGAATGGGCTGACCTCGTGACTTGGCGGTCGATCGGACCCGCATCGATGTCTGGCCGAATTACGGCCATTGCCGTTTACGAAAAAGAGCCAACCACATTCTGGATTGCCAGCGCTTCTGGCGGTTTGCTTAAGACCACGAACAATGGCATCGACTTTACGCATCAATTTGATAACCAACCAACCGTTTCGATCGGTGACGTCCAGGTAGCTCAGTCTGATCCCAACATCGTCTGGGTCGGCACCGGCGAATCGAACCCACGCAATAGTGTGGCGTACGGAGACGGAGTCTACAAATCGACGGATGGTGGCAAAACGTTTAACAACATGGGACTGAAGAGTTCCTTTCAAATTGGTCGCATCGCCATCCACCCCACGAATCCGGACATCGTTTATGTAGGTGCACTGGGTCGCCTCTGGGGGCCCAATGAAGAACGCGGATTGTTCAAAACAGTCGATGGCGGAAAGAAGTGGGAAAAAATTCACTTTGTTGATGACAAGACGGGCGTCATCGACGTTCAAATGAACCCCGCAAATCCAGAAGAGTTGTTGATCGCGACTTATGAACGTCTGCGCGACAACACGGACGCCAATGATCCGATTAAGCGATATGGTGCTGGTTCGGGAATGTACAAGACAACCGATGGAGGAAAAACGTTTGCGAAGGTGACGAGCGGTCTGCCAACTTGCAAAATGGGCCGGATCGGTTTGAGCTATTTCCGGGCGGATCCCAAAGTGGTCTTCGCAGTCATTGAATCCGAGAAAATTGCCAAGGAACCGGATAACGCCTCGTTCATTGGTTTACGCGGCGAAGATGCCGAAATTGGTGCACGAATCATCGATATCACGAAAGATGCTCCGGCGGACAAGGCTGGACTAAAAACCGGCGACGTCATTCTGGAAATCGACGGACGGTTGATTGTCTCCAATGAAGAATTTGACATGTCGATTCGTCGCAAGTTGGCTGGGGACAAAATAAAGGTTCGGTTTGTTCGCGAAAAAGTTCCCAATGAAGTCGAAATTGAATTGGGCAAACGGCCTGCCTCCGGAGCTCGCGCCAGAAACGTATTCGACGGCAGTTTGGGCGGACAAGTGGAGAATCGACAGGACCAACAAGGCCCCGAGGGCTTTCAATATGGCGGAATCTACGTCTCCGAAGACGGCGGTTCTAGCTGGACTCGCGTTAACTCGCTGAATCCGCGGCCAATGTACTACAGCCAGGTTCGTGTCGATCCAGTCGATCGCAAGAATGTGTACGTGCTGGGAACCTCGCTTTATCGCTCCAGTGATGGCGGCAAGACATTCAAAGGAGACGGCGGCAACGACGGCATCCACGTCGACCATCATGCGATGTGGATCGATTCGGCAAATCCAAAACACATGATTCTCGGTAACGATGGTGGTCTGCATGTTACATACGACCGCATGGACAACTGGGATTCGCTGAATAATTTCGCGATCGGCCAGTTCTATCACGTCGGTGTGGATACTCGTCGCGACTATAAGGTGTATGGCGGTTTACAAGACAACGGCAGCTGGGGCGGACCGAATCGCTCCGGGCAAGACTCTGGACCCGTCAACACCGATTGGTTCCGCGTCGGCGGCGGCGACGGATTCATTACTTTGGTTGATCCAGAAGACCCCGACCAGATTTATTTTTCAAGCCAAAACGGCGGGATGGGCCGAATTAACACTCGAACGGGTGAACGTGGGTTCATCCGTCCTCGCCCGCAACGTGGAACGACTTATCGATTCAATTGGAAGACGCCATTCCTGTTGTCACCGCACAATTCGAAGATGTATTACTGTGCCGGAAATTACGTTTTCCGCTCGTACAATAAAGGCGACAATCTCGCAGCTATTTCCAAAGAAATTACGAATTCGATTAAGGGATCGGCGAGCACTTTGACCGAATCGCCAGTTCAACAAGGCGTCTTGTACGTCGGCACAACCTGCGGAGCCGTATGGATGACGAAAGATGGCGGGCTCAATTGGGACCCGATTTTCTACAAGAAGATTGAAGGCGAAACCGCCGCAGCTCCAGAGCAATCGGAGTCAGGC
>JBEBGH010000320.1:0-6339 GCA_040081565.1 Pirellulaceae bacterium | reverse complement strand
CATGTCGAGCCGCGGCGCATGTTTGCAATCGTCGTTTTGTTTTGGAATCTGGTGGCGGTGGCGATTTCAGTATTTTTCGTAGGTGCCAGCTACTTGTTTGTAGTGCCTGCCGTGTGCGGAACGTTACTGCTATTGTTGACCCGCTGTTGGCGACGCAAGGAATTGGACCTAAGTGCTGCGGTGGCGTTTTCGTTGGTGGTTGCCGTGATGTGGTTGGCGATCGAGATTTTGTTTTACGAAGCGTTGGGTACTCGCAGTTTCTGGCTGATCGCGCCGAAGGCCGCGTTCGTCGCCACCAGTTGGCTCCCGATCCTCGGTGAAATGGACAAGAAAGTCGCCCGGGCCATCGCCCTCATCGCCGCCCTCGCCGCCCTCATATTGCTCGTCACGGGCATTGCGACCAATCGCATGATTTAGAGATCGAGGGCACGCGTTGACCGGGCCGAAACGAGTAAAGTTTCCGTTTCAAAGCCGCCCGATCTGCAGCTCCGTGTCAAACGCTTTGTTCGCTGCGCATCACTGCTGAGTATACAATTCCTCGCTGATGTCAGTAGCCGACGAAACAAGCAGCACGAGTGAGCAATCATCGGTTTGACAATGTTGCGATTGGCGGCAAAAGTAGTTCCACCACTCGGTGTCTCCATCGCCAGCATGACTATACGCCTGCAGTATTTCCTTGAGCGAAAGATCCTGCACCTTCTTTTTCAGCCGAGTTCGAAGACAATTCGCGTCATGCCGCGTCAATGCGGCAACAATTCGGTACCCGATTGGGACGCTGGCTTGAATCGTTGATGGCAAATTAATCCCAAACTCAGAAGAAAGGTAATCCAACAGCATTGCGATCTCGGCTGCGGAGACATTTGGAAGGTGATCGATCCAACGATTCGGATTGTCGAATGCATCCTCAAACGTTTCTTGCGGGCGAAGCACAAGTGTATGAACTCCAGTACTCATGCTGCACAATGTCCCCAGCGAACGTTCGGATTCAGGGAGTGCGAGCAATAGACTAAACACTAGTCAGAAACACCCGATCGAGCACTTCGCTGCAATCCTTGTTCGTCGATTAGTATAGCAAGATCCGCGATGTAACCTGCCCATTCAATTACGACGTGATCCAACCCTGGTTCAACAGATTGTTTGTCGATGTAAGTCGAGTAACTTTTGAACTGCGTAAGAGTGGTGTGAGCCGACGAACAATTGTTATATGGCGAGTGCAGGAAAAGTTGGCGACCATGGGTGACATAGACACGGGTTTTTGATAATCAAGTTTATGTGGCGCGGCCACCGAATGTCGGTATCCAGCAAGAAACTTGTCGACGATACTCCTCGTAAGATTCACCGAACCGTTTGGCCATATCGCGTTCCTCCGTCGGTCGCACAACCAGATGCCAAATCAGGGCACCTAAAGCAGCGTATATCAAGATCGGAACAGATTGAAAAACAACGGCGATTGCAATTCCCTGTCCAATTCCGGCGATAGCCATTGGATTGCGGACGTATTTGTAGGGGCCAGATACAACCAATTTGTTGGTTTGATCAAGTGGGAGCGGAGTACGCAGTAGAGAGAAGCGTACCCAAAGGCTCCCAAGATGATGTATTCGATGGCGGCGTTCTTTTGATAACCGCGCATCGTCGACAAAGCTGCAATCAAGATGATATCCGGGGCGAAGAATGCCCAGAAGGCGGTCGATGGGATTTGGTTGAACTGAAACGCATCAAAGAAGAATTGGCTAGAAGCGAGACCGACCCACCACGCACTAATCAATGCAGCTTGAAGTAGATAGGCGGTCTCTTTCATGCACAGTTCTCAAAGTCACCTAACAACACGGTTAGATCTCTCGCGGCTTGCGGTTCCAGCGGAATGGATTGTTCTCGACATTCTCGCGCGTCACTGTTTAGCCGATGACTTGTAAAAACCCGACCAACCTTTCGGCTCCACAAAAGCCATGGCGTATGAAGCCTGGGCCTCCTTGGGAAATGCATGAAACCACTTCTTCCACTTGGCCAGGTACTTAGCCGGTTTTCCGCTCTTCCAACTCGCGTCATTTCGCTTACCGTCTTCAAACATAAACCACGGCGGCACCAAGATCTCTGTTCCTTTGGCCGGTGGCGAAAGTACGGGGGGCGGATCGACACTCTCATCGTAGATTCGAGCGTAGTCTGCAAACTTCGTGTTCTTGAGAGACTCTGCGATGACTCGTTTCGCAATCTTGAAATCGACGACGAAGCAACAGACTTCCACCGTCCCCGATCCAATGCTTCCCCCATCGCAGTTACCAAGGCCGGTCCAACCAAGCGTCTCGTTCATTCGATCTTCAAGTGCATGCCGCTTTTTCAAGTCTTTGGCGGTTCCCATTCCCTCAACAGGATACTCGATCATCAGAACTGCATGGTCGTCGATGGCGATGGGCTCGAAACCTTCTGAGAGCGGCTTGGAAAGTACGTGCTCGAGGTTCTTTTCTTCGCTGAGCTTTTTGTTGCGTTTATGCTCGATGTCTTGGCCGCGTTCGCCGACCACACCCCAGTGCTCGGTAATTTTAGCGCCGTGAACCCAAGCTTCGTGGTAATGCAGAACGCGTTTGATCCGCTTGTAAAGTTTGATCATGGATCGTCGCCGGTTTAGGCGCAGTACGGCCGTTGACTGGGCCACCACCAATCAACATTGACTTGAAGAACGACGCAATCGGTGGCTCCACGTCCGACGCTTTATCATATCACATTCTCCGTGAATGACGGAGCAACCACGAAAGAGTCGCCAATCACTAGAGCATGCAACTCTTCCGTTTCGGTCGTCCGTTGTTCGCCGTTCCACCGTATAGGATCATGGGAATCAACCAACGAATGTTTGATCCCATAACTATCGAGAACATTTGCGTAAGTGGCCAGCAATTGTACTGGCCCTTTGGCCAACAAGCCGTAGCCACCGCGAAGTATGTCTGCGGGTTGGCCTGGAAGATAGAGGAAATGGTCAACGGAAAACCAGGTGCCCACGGCAGCACGATGCGACTCGACAAGCGCGCCGAGCAGTGACAAGGGATCGGACGGCCTGCCGTTAAAGTACAGGTCGCCTTGCTTTTGGTTGTGCGGATACAAGACAACGTGGTCGGAAGAGAGCAACACCAGGCTGTCATTTGCAAGAGCAATGATTCGATGTGATCGCGATTGATGGCAAACGATATGGAATTGCTTTTCGAACGTGCCAGGGACTCGCACCTGTATAGAGAGAATCAGATTCGAGCCTTCCCAATTGGCGGAAGTTATCGTTAACCACCCGTCCTCTTCAAATTCTATGGTGTCCGTAAGTTCGAAGAGTTGTGTGAGCACGATGTAAGTCTGCCTCAATTATTCGACATAACGGATCACCAGCGTGAGCCAGCAACTTTATCATTTAAAAAAAAACAAACCAAGTCGGGCTTCGGTGCTCATGTTGTTAACTGGAGCTTGCTTGGTAATGCTGGGCACGTTAGGACAGCCCATGTTGATTTGCCTACAGAGCGGTCACGATTGACAAAGCGCATTAAAATTTGATCTTTGGTTGACCAAATCTGGCTGGATCGCCCAGATTTTCCTTTAGCCTTTCCCGCTGTTCTTTCGAAAGTCTTTCGATCAGCTTCTTGCGGTATTTTTCGCGAAGTTCAAAAGCCTCTTTCTCAAACTCGCGTTGCAATGCATCAGCCTCTTTTCGGATTTCATCCACCCTGGAGGTTGAAGATCCGAGGGTTTTTTTCATCCGATCACTTGTCAACATGGCGACTGCACCATGCAAGTTTGCCTCAGACCAATAGGCTAGTTCCCGGAGTCGCTCCATCTGATGCGGCAAAAATATTTCCGAAATTTGCTCATCTAATCGCGCATGTAATCGCTCGACTACGTCGTTTATATCTATGTGTTTCTTGGCCGCGTTAAGATCCTGAAATGCTTTCGACAATTCTGTGTCGATTTCAGTACTCCAATGGTGAAAAACGTTGCGAGACCGATCGATCTGACTATCCAGAATGTCGATCTCGTCTTTAGTGCCTGGCCAAAAAATTGCGCTTACGAGTGATGAATCACGTTGCGATTGCCCGCTTGAAACTTGCGGAATGGCGAAAACCATCAAAAGCATAACCAACAAGTATTCTCTCATGGCAATTTCTCCTGAGTCTCAAGATTGCAATTCAAAATTTTAAATTCGGCGTGCTGATTCTGCTCGGCTCACCCAGCAATTCATTCAGCTCGTCTTTTGCCTTTGGACTGAGCTTTTCATAAAGCTTTTGCCTGTATTTCTGCCGCAGCTCAAAGAATTCTCGTTCAAACGCCTCCTGCTCATCAGCGGCCAATCTCTTTAGTGCGACCATTTCCGGTTTTTGAACATCTAAATGCTTACTTACGCTTTCCGATTCCAAATAGGTAACGATCCCTTTCGAGTTCAGCAAATACCAGGCGGCGACGTTTTCAAAACGCCGAAATTGCGATGGAGGAAAATTGGACATGACCACCGATCGCCTTTCGTCGCAACTGACTTTTTTGGCGTTCAAAAGTTCTCGTTCAATATCTTTATGCCAGTTGGCAACACCAGGATCTCCGCTTGGCGGCATCGGGAATTCTTGCATGATCCGCTTTGACCGTTCCAGACGACGGTTGTGAACGTCAGCAAGTTCGTTCTTGATTTTCTCCTTTTGATTCTCCAAAAGATCAAGATGTTCAAGGAAATCGTCGTCCATCAGCAGATTTTCAAAGTGATCGAAGGCGGGACGATCGGATTGTGAGAAAGCACTTTGATAGCAGAAAAAACACGAAACAAGTGCCAGAAGAACTCGAAGCTTTTCCAGTTTCATTTTCTGCTCCGTTCAAATATTGAAATCAGAATCGACAAAATGGGCAGCCGAGGTCAATTTTTTCCCAATGGCACGGACGCGCTGGGCGACTCTCGTCCTCGCAATGTTACGGCCGCTCTTTCGGTGGACGTTTGACATCACCATTCATCCAGACGCCCGAATCCAATCGTAGCAGAGTGTTTGGCTTGCGACTAGAAATCAAACGCGCCGCATCATCCGGCACGGGGCAGCCAAGCGCTTCAATTCCGCGTAGTCTTGGAAGGTCTACAAGTTGGTGAAAGGCGTCCAACGACAAACCGCAATCATTAAAATTGAGGATTTGAATTGAAGTCAATCGACTGCTCCGGATCGCTGCCTCATCCGTCAGCTGAATTTCGTACAAACCCAAACAAGTAAGCGTTGTCGGCAAGTCCGCAGCGACGATCGCATTCGATGTTATTTTCGTGGCACCGATCGACAGTGTTTCCAATCGATGAAATCGGCAAATCGTGGTTAGTCCAGTATCGGTAATTGGACAGCCACAGGCCACCAAATATTCAAGGTCAGCCCAGCTGGAGATTCGCTCCAAATGAACATCTGTCAACTGTTCGTCGAGCGCCCAAATTGCGAACGTGCTCATAACGGTCGCGCCACTTCCGGCTGTTTCGACGCCAAGACGAGCAATACGTTCAGCATCCGTCATGAAGCATACCGTTTGGTAACTATCCAAACCATCAAAAAAGACCACTAAGACAATGAAAAATTAGCACCCCCGGCAGTACTACGTACGAGCCGATTATACTCGGATGAAAGGTCAGTGGTGGAGCAGCAGGCGGGGCACAGCTCCACCGAAAGCGACGCGAACGGAGATCGATTGCTTGACGAGTTGCTGACGCTTTGGTCGTTGCTTACGAACGGGCAAAAGCTGGAGCTACTGGTAATGGCTAGGGCCGGGATGGGAAATCAAAAAACTCAATCGATCTGATAGGGGTGTCTTATGGACAGTCTCGGCGAATGGCAGATAGTTGACTATTCGCATAAGCAGCGCCGTGCCTTCCCTCGAGGGAAACCGGGCAGCTTGCGCTGCTCCGCTACTAATTGAACCGTAATGCGTTTAACGGCAAGCCTCAGGTGTCGGCTGGCAAATAAAACACTAAAGCCTGCGGCTTAGTGTTAAAAAAATTTGCCGTTCCTCGTTGAAAAAAAAACGGACTGCCGACGAGTCACCAATCAGCGTTTGAGCATGATTGTTGGCAACGAGGCAGTCCGGTGGGTTGGAATCGCGTCATCCAACTGTCGGGTTTTAAGTCAATTCGCGATCAATGTCTCCATCGGTCATCAAGGAAGTATCTTCGCTGGACAAGTCATTGCCTTCCCTTCCCAAGGATGAAAAGGCGTCGTCTCGAGCTGCATTGATCTTTCCATCCGAAGCGAAGTTGATCGCCCCAGCAAGCTGCAAACTATTGGTTGCTCCGGCCCCGTCATGATTGCTGCGATCAGCGTCGCCAACAGTCTTCTTCGAATTGGACCTGTCGCTTGGAAC
>JBEBGH010000046.1:0-22262 GCA_040081565.1 Pirellulaceae bacterium | reverse complement strand
CCAGCCATTTTGTTTTTCTGATTCAAATCCCTCGGCCAAAAAACGCATTTCCGGAGGCAAATCATTCAGCAACGGGGTCAGGCCTGCTTCAGCCACATCGATGAGGGAGGAAAAGTCCTCTGGGTCGTCAACCAAGGCCCCAGCCACAACCGTGGGAACTTGCACGTTTTCCAAGCGAGTCGCCAGGATCTTCAAGAATGCATTGGGATCAGCGGTTGCGGACTCTATCCCTCCCGAGGCATCAACCAATTTCTGCGTCTCCTGAGTTATGGCTGTCAGCTCGGATAAGAACTTCGACCAATCCTCGTTGGCATAAAAGAAACATTCGTGTTTCACCAATTTCTCGAGATAGGGAAAGATCGACTTTCCGACGATGCTGTCGATTGAATTCGCGTAACCTTCCAAGTAATAACGAAAGACGTTGTCTCCCATTCGGTCAAAGCCTTGGGCACGTTTTCGATAGGCTGATCGCAACTTCTTGTTGATCGGTGAATCTTGAAGTTGTTTCAACGCTCGGCTGTTGGTCAAACTGCTCCACAATTGTTCGTGATTCATTGACGCGTAATAAAACGATGCGCCCTGGGGAACGAATTCTAAAGAACTTTTGAATTGTTTTTCTTGGGCAACACCAGCAGAAGACCAACCAGCGAAAACGAAAGCGATGGCTACGCAGACAAGAAGTCGGATCATTTGAGCTCCGGTAATATCTGAAACAACGGACGTTGAATTAAGTAATGGGATCGGCCTGGTTCACGAGTTGTGGAACCACTCCAAGTCTAAACGACTTTTTTAGGCAAGCCAATCAGTTATTCTTTGGCCGAGTCATCTTCGGATTCGCTCAAGCCCAAACGATGCCGTGGAAATGCTTCCAACTGGCGAATCAAGTTGTTCCAATCCAGCTCGATAGGTTTGGCGAGAGGCCCGACATTAACCAAATCCTGAACCAATCGGGGCGGCAAGGTTAACTTGTCGACTTCGTCTTCCAGTGCTGCCAACCAATCGGGAATGTCCATACCCACACCCGGACTCATGGCCGCCATCAAATCGCATTCGAATTTCAGGACTTCAAACACATCCTCGCGGCGCGGATTGCCAGAGCGAGCAAAGGCATCGGGCACCAGCGCAACCAGCCGGGCGATCAACATCGGTTTGACAAAACGGCCCTCGAGGTGCTGACCAATCGAGGCCATTTGTACCGAGTATTTCTTGCGCAGCCGTTTAAGCATCGACAAATATCGGTTGGCCTCGGTTCCTACGCGATCGGCCAATGAACGACGCCAGTCGCGGGCAACATCGGCAGCACCCTTTTGAACCAGAATTTCATGTGCCCAAACAACGGGCTTAAGATGCCAGGCGATCCGGTCATAGCGTCGTTCCAGTCGCAAGAAATCGAGAAGCACATAGAGCATGTCGCCGTGGTCGCTCTGTGTGGTCGTCGCGTTATAGTCTCGATAACGCGGATAGTTTTCGATTATGGCCTCGAGAATCAGAGTCAAAAAATCAACGGCCTGGCGCAAGGTAATTGTCTTGCCGATTTCATCGATTAGACGCGGACGTTCGGGCAAATCTGAACGTTGCATTTTGTATAGCCAATCGTCGACGCCCTGGTGCAGGATCGCCCGAATATTGGACAGTTGCAGAAATTCCTGGGTAAACAGATCGCTCCCAAAGGACTTGATGAACTTTACAAGCGGCAGCCAGTGACTGCTCTTGAGAACACGTTCCAGCACGCTGAGTCGCAAGGTGCGGCTGTGGTCGAGCCAAATCAACAGCATCGCTTCGGTCAGGTCTTCGGTGCATTTGAAGAGCTGTTCATTATCCTGTTCGACTTGTGCTTTGGTGCGTTTGCCATTCTTTTTCTTGCTCGTCTCTTTTTGGGCTTTTTGGTGTGCCGCCTCGACCAGTGTTTCGACCATTGCCGAATAGGCCACGCGAAACAACTCGTCAAACTCTGTCACTGCGCCCTGGTCGATGGGCATGTTGCGCTCCATCGTCATTGCGGTCTTTGTCAGCTCAAAAGTTTCCGTCAACAAACCCAGAAAAGGCAACGTGCCCAAGAGATCGCGAATGGAGGATTGATCGGTGCGGAATTGAACGATTTCCTGAGGCGAACCGCCGCGCGACAAGGGAACATAGAGCAGCCGGCATTTCTGGAGATAATCATGCACCCGCGGGAAGAGTTCGACGATTGCATCGCTCCGCTGCAGAAAGATCGCCGCGTAAACGGAAACGATCGGTCGCGCGTTTTGCAATCTGGAATCGACGTGATCAAAAGAACATCGGTCGTTCAAATGTTCGATCGCCAGAATCGCACCACCGAGCATGCGAATCGAGTTCTCAACTTGAACGCAGCAGGTAATGATCGTAGGAAACCATCGATTCGGAATCGACGCCGACGACCGGCAGGGAATAGTTGTGAACGCTGGAAAGAAGTTCGAAGAGGCGCTCGCGATTCAGGATCGCTTGCCCCAGCCAATTGTCGAAAATCTCGCGCCGTTGACGCAGGCTGTTTTTGCGTTCTTCCACCAACGGTAAGTAACGGCTGTCGGACGGCAACAACGGGCACATTGTCGACTCACACCAATAGTCGGCAATTGCTCCAATGAAGCTCAATCGATCGACGACGCGATCGACCTCGGCCTCGAGATCCGCCTCGTCGACATCACCGCCTTCATAAACATCGCCTTCAAAGCCATCGTCGGTTTCATCTTCGTAGGTAACGTCATCGTAAGCCGCGCGCAAGATATCGTCGGTTTCATCATTCGCATCCTCCGCTTGATCATCGTTGTCGTTGTTCGGTGGTGGCGAGGCCCGGTGCCCCACCATAAAGGTTGGAATCTGCCAGTATTGTTCGGCGTTCGCTTCCATGAAATCGTAGAGTTTACGAATGCGAGTCCACGCTTCGTCGGCAATCGTTGCTTCCGCCGAACTTGCCACGGTTCGCTGTTCCGCAACCCAGCGCCACAGCAAGTCGTAAAAGGAACTCTCCCCCTGCTGCAATTCGATTCGTTCGCTTTGACTGAGCCAATGCACCATCAAAGCGCTGGAGGTATTAAAGTCCTTGCGATCGAGGAGGGCCTCGATCACCAGGCGGTAGGCACTTGGCGAGTCGAACATGCGGGCGTGCTGTGCCCAGAATTCCAGGTTGCCGGTCGCTGCCCCTCCGCGATGCCATAAATTCAACGCTTCGGCAACATGCTGCGCCGCTTCGAAAACATCTTGAGGGTCCACCGCATCGACGGACATGACCTCGTGGGCCGCAAATTGTCGCCACCACTCCACGAAACCCAAAAACTGTTCGCGTATCTGCTTGCACAGGACCAGTTGATTGGCGGCTGCCGCTCCGGTCCAAAGTTCTGAGTAAACCGAAAAGATCTGATTGATCAATTCCACCAAGTCATCCACCCGATGATCGCGAATCGAGTTTTCGATTGCCGGGAACAGACTGTAGTTTCCATCAAAGCCAATGATATTCCAGGGATCGACGATCGCGCTGCATTCGATCCCCCGTTTCAACAAGCTGAAGATCTGCGGCAGAGTTTCGGCGGCCTTATCGAGTTCCCCTTCGATGATTTGTCCGCGGGCTGTGCCCAGCAAGCAATCCATTTGGGCATTGATCCGGGCTGCGGCTACGGGGACCACCGCCGCCTCTGCCAGAGCCGCCTCACGATAGCCCATTCCCGCATAGACTTGGGCCAACCGACAGTGAATGAGCTGGCGATCTCGTTGCACACTTAGTCGACTGTTGATGTCCTGCCGAGCGGCGCCGAAGGGCTGATGTCGATCATTCGCCTCGAGAATCAGACGTTTTCGATGATGTTCGGGCAATTTCTGGATCAAGTCGTTGTAAAACTCATCTCGATACCCGGCAATCACTGGCACCAATTTCGCGAGGGTCATGTTCGAGTCGTAAGCGCCGGGGCCGCGACCGCTGATTCCCGATCCCATCAGCATGGTGCAAGCCAGTACCGAACTTGCCTCGAACAGCAATTCTTGCTGCGGCAGGTCTGGAGTTTCATCGACTCGCGACAGCATCGCATCGAGCGTAATTTGGTGAACGATGAATCGCCGATAGTGTCCCTTCCCATCCACCGAATGTTCATCCCATTGTCCGAAATGATGATTGGGTCGGCGGTTCACAGGATGGTCGAAATCCAAGGATCGCGGATCGATCGCCAGTTCCGTCAGTTGATCGGGATCGAACTCGGCTTGCAGCAATAACTGAGGAGGGCTGGATTTCAGAATGGCGAACGCGCCTTCGACCAATGTCTGATAACGACCGGAAACGGCGCCTACTCCCTGGATGAAAACTGGCACCGGACGAATCCACTCATGTGGATACGGTTCGCATTTGCGATTTTCCAAGACGGCGACGGGGCGATGACCAACATAGTCGTTGAGCTTTTTGATCAATAAGGGCACCGCGGCCTGTGGCTCTAATTGAAAATGCCCGGATTGCAACAGCGTTTCGATTACGCGCCCGACGAAAAAAGCGTTGAACAGAAAATCGTCGGTTTGGTGGAAAAGCACATCTGCATGAAACTCGCGATAGGCCGGCAGAACATGATCGAAGCACAACGTCAGTGTGGCTTGGGCTTGCTCGGAATCAGCAAAGGTCGGGCTGGACCGTGCCAGTTCCGTCAGGCGACTAGTGAGAAGTCGGTTGACCTGGCGGTGAAGAGGAGTTGTGTCTGGCGGACATTGAGCAGCCTGATGTTCAAAGAGGCTGTTTAGACTTTGAAAAAAAAAAGGATCGTGAGAGCCGGAACTTAAATTAATAAACGCCAGCAACTTATCGACCACGGAGTCAATAGGTGCGATAATCAGTGCCAAGTTCAAACCCACGTAAACGTTGATTTAGGGCCGAAGTCCGCCAATAAAGGATTTTCTGGGGCTGATCCGGCAGGCCTTGGGGAAATGTTTGGCCTGCAATACAGGCAAAATCAGAATTTTCCAAACGCGAAACGGTAATCCTTCCGAACAACAGGAAAACAAAACCGCCGCTTCCTCTATCCTAAAAATCAAGCCGATTTTGGTCTAGGTGGCAAGTTGCTGCCGAAAAACGGCAATTTCGTTCGTTGCATTTCGATTTGTCCAACTAAAATGAGTTTGCCAGCTCATCGAGGCTGAAACGCCGAAGGGGAATTCGTTTCCGCCTTCAACGACAGGGCGATGATTTAATTTGAATTTGGAGACGATCAATGCGCATTTCTGGGTGCTTCGTGGCGGCTATGTTGGCGTTTGCAGGCTGGTCTGCAGTCCTGACCGCCAACGACGGAGACATTATTTCAGACGTCCAAGTCAATCAGGCCGGACTAACGGTTCATTGGTTCACTCAAATCCAGTTGGGCCGCGAGCAGAAATTGATCGCTGCAGAATTGGTCGTTGACGAAAATGAATCGACGACCTTTTTCGAAATTACCGGCGGCGGCCGCCGGGAGGTTATCTCCGACAAGGATATCAATGCCTTCGGCGAACCCTACGGAGTCGCCGGTGCCGAACAACGGGCCAAGGATCGAATGGAGGTAATTCAGGCTGAACTTAGGTTTCACAATTCAAGTGAAACCGTAAAGATCAACCAATACACGGTCCCTCGTTCAACGGTCTATGCTCTTGGCGACGGTGGCGCGATGCACGCGATCGATGCCGAAACCGGGGTTCAGTTGTGGCAAACCCAAATCGGCAATCGTCGACATCCTACGATTGGCATGGGCGCCAGCAAGTCCTACCTGGCTGTCGTGCGCGGGTCGCGGGTTTACTGCCTGGATGCACGGACGGGAAAAGTGATATTCGAATATCAATGCGAATTTGCTGTCACGAATAGTCCTGCAGTTTCTGATGAATCGATCTTTGTGCCGCTGATCAATGGGGCCTTGATGACATTGCCGATCAAGACCAAAGGAGCCGGAACGCTGCCGCTCAATGCTGTCGGCGCGGCGCTTGCTGCTCCGCGAGTTGCCGGCAATCTGGTTGCCTGGACCACGGATGCCGGCTACATCATGGTCGCTCTGCGAGAAAACGTTGACGTCTTGAAATTTCGTGTCAAAGCGGCCGGCAGTTTCAACGCCGCTCCCTCCGCCAATAATCGCCGCCTGTTTGCCGTTACCTACAGCGGGTACGTTTACGCAATTGATGACAGGAAGGGCAATATCCTGTGGAATTTCTCGATTGGCGAACGCGTTTCCCATTCGCCAGTTGCGATTGACGACGCGGTCTACGTATTCACTGACAATAACAACTTGTTTCAATTCAATGCAGCGACCGGTGAGCCAGCCAAAGGCTGGGAGAAGTCGCTTAAAAATATGGCGGCCTACGTAGGCGCAAGTGAGGACAAACTTTACACACGCGATTCGGTGGGCAACATTGTGGTCTTGGACCGCTTGACTGGAACGCGACTGGGCCAAGTCGACTCGAAGACGCAGTTTAAGTCAATTGAGAATGTTCAAACGGATCGATTGTATGTCTGCACGAACTCCGGTTTGCTCCAGTGCATCCGTGAGATTGGGCAAACTCGACCTTATTTCCACTCAGGCAAGGAAGCTGTCGCCGATCCTTTTGCAGAACCTGCTGCGGGTGACGGCAAGAAACCCGAAGAGAACAAAAATCCATTTGGTGATGACGGTGAGAGCAAAGATTCCGGCGGCGGAACCGGCGACGAAATTAAGTAGTTTCCGCCTGGTGTTGATTGGGTGAGTGGTCCGGAACAAGCCGCCGCAAGCGGGCCACAAAGCGCAAAAAAAATGCCGCTCGCGAACGAACGGCTTTGTGTTGACGAATCGTACGATTACGAATTTCGTTTTTCTTTTTTGACCTTTTGAGCTTTTCGCTTTTCCATGGGACTGAGCTTCGGTTTTTTCCGAGGTTCTTTTTGCCCCTTGTCTTTGCTTCCTTTATCGCCCATATCGCGTTACTCCTGAATTAAAAGGCACTACGCCAGTTTGACATGTTCGGCACAAGGTCCTTTTTGTCCGCGGGCTTCCGTGAAGGTAACTCGTTGTCCCTCTCGCAGTTCGTCGAAACGAACGCCTTCTAGACTTGACGAGTGAAAGAACAAGTCTTTACCGCTGCCCGTGTCGATGAATCCAAAACCTTTGTCTGTGAGTCGTTTAATAGAACCTTCAGCCATGACCATTCCCTAAAAAGTGTATTTTGCTGCGGCCGCAAGAGACGAATTGTCCTCGCTGAACCAAAGCGGTGGCCATCCTAACAGTATCCATGCGTCTTCGATGCGCCATTTCAACGAGTTCAGCCGTGAATAAGTGGCCGAAATGCCAGAATTCGCCTGTTTTTGCTGATTTCCGGAAAAAAAAGGCACCTGCCCACCAGAAATTATGTTGTCGCAGTGGACAAACGTTGACTTGGCCAGGCATCAAATAGCCCGAATGAGAACTCTGTATCAATGGAGCCAATGAATTCATCGAGTTCAAAATGAACGACAATTGGAGGACGTATCAAGGAAGTTTTTGCCAACGAAGACATCGTTGCTGACTTGGTTGCTCGAACATTCAAAATGACGTCGTGGCCACTGTTGTAAAGGTTGAAGGGTTGGGACAACTCGGTAATCGCCGCGTCGAGGAATGAACGTTCGAGAGAATCAGTGTTTGCTAAAGGAAACAGCAAATTCGGCAATTGCGTATTGGACGGTGTGGCAACCATTTGGAACGGAGGCGATGAAGGAGGAACCGGATTTTTCAAGGTCCACAATTCACGTCCGTTCGTGCCGTTGTCGGCGCTGAAGTACAAGACTCCCGCGGCATTAAGGAGATAAGCTGGATTGGAAGACCCCGCGCTCGACTGAATGTCAGCCACCATCACAGTGTTGGGACCACTTATGTTGGCACGCCACAATTCAATTCCATTGACGCCGTTGTCTGCCGCAAAATGCACAATGCCGCTGACGTTCGTCAGGTACTTGGGTTCTGATCCAAGGGCACCCGGCCGAATGTCTTTGATACGGACGGTCCCTGCGGTCGCTTGGTTACTTCGCCACGGTTCAAATCCAGTTGATCCATCGTCGGCAACAAAATAGAGCAGACCTCCGACATTCAGCAAACTGCGAGGATTAGAACTCAATGCCCCAGACCGGATGTCCTTTAGCAATAAAGTTCCGGCCGCGGCTCCGTTGCTCTTGAAAAGTTCAACGCCTTGGGCGCCATCGTTGGCGACAAAAACGAGATTGCCTTTCACGTTGGTCAACCACTGCGGGTCAGAGCCCAGTGCTCCCGGACGAACGTCCTTGACCAATACCGTGCCTGTTGTATTGCCATTACTTGTCCATAATTCGCGGCCGGCCGTGCCGTTGTTGGCTCCAAAATAGAGCTTGTGATTGATGGTTTCGAAGTTCCGCGGATCGGAACTAGGCGCACCGGGATTGATGTCGAGAACCAGGACGGTGCCGACACTGGAGCCGTTGCTCTTCCATAATTCCCGACCAGTGGATGGTGTCGAGGCGCTGAAAAACAGTGTGCCGCGGAGGTTCACGAGGTATTTCGGCGAAGAGCCGGTAGCGGCAGGCACAATGTCTTTCACGAGCACTGTATTTCCAGTCAATCCATCGCTCACCCACAACTCCGCACCGGCAACACCATCGTTTGCCGAGAAGTAGCACAGGCCATTGACGTTAACGAGGTTTTCGGGGTTGGAACTATTTATCCCGGCTCGAATATTTTTCACGAGCACGGTGGTCGCGGTGGTCCCATCGCTGCGCCAAAATTCAACGCCATTCACGCCGTCGTTCGCCGTGAAAAACAACCGGCCGTTAACGTTTACGAGGTTGGTCGGGTCAGAGCTGCTTGCACTGGAGCGGATGTCACGGACCAGCACCGTTCCGGTTGAGGTCCCATCGGTTTTCCAAAGTTCACGTCCTGACGATGTTGCAGCAGAGAAAAATACAACTCCACTGACGTTGGTGAAGTTCCGCGGGTCAGATGCCCCTGCTCCGGTCACGATGTCGATCAACGCCGGTTCAGTTGGCGGCGTTGGAGCTGGCAGCCCCAATCCCGGAGCACCAACGCCAGGAACTCCAGCATCGCGGACTCCCAACAAGCGAACTCCCGGCGGCGCGACTCCCGGTCCGAAGACACCCGGGATCTTCACCGATTGCTCACCGCCGCCATCGAACCTCCACATCTCATATCCCGTGGTTCCGTCGTTGGCATTAAAGAACAGCCAGCCATTCACGTTCCACAAGTAGCGAGGGAGGGAGCCTGGCGCGCCGGAGCGAATGTCTTTGACCAGCACCGTACCGGTTGTCGTTCCATCACTTTTCCACAACTCATTACCTTTGGCGGCATCGTTGGCGCCGAAATAGAGCGTTCCATTGACATTGAGCAGGTAATTTGGGTTTGAGCTTGTCGCACCAGTAATGATGTCTTTTACTAAAGTTGTACCACCCGTCGTGCCGTCGCTGCGCCAGAGTTCGTACCCTTTCGTTCCGTCAATTGCCCGGAAAAAAAGTGTGCCGTTCACATTCGTGAGTTGGCGGGGGTTGGAATCGAAGCCGCCAAAGTTAATGTCCTTCACCATCGCTGTTCCCGTGAGGGTGCCATCCGTCCGGAAAAGCTCGTAACCCAGGCTGCCGTCGACGGCGGTGAAGAACAGTGTGCCGTTGACGTTCGTCAGGTTTTTCGGATTGGCATTGAAGACGCCACCATTGATGTCAGCAACCAGCAGAGTCCCCAGATTGGTGCCGTCGGTTTTCCAAAGTTCATAACCATAGAAGCCATCCACCGCGCTAAAAAATAAAGTTCCATTCACGTTTTTCAGATGGCGCGGATAGGCATTGTAGCCGCCAGCAAAAATATCGGCGACTTGCACGGTACCGTTTTCAGTTCCGTCGCTCCGCCAGACTTCATACCCGTAGAATCCGTCGGTCGCACTAAAGAACAGTGTTCCGTTAACGTTGGTTAAGTAGCGTGGCACGGATCCATAGGTCCCGAACTGAATGTCGCGGACTTGGACCGTTCCGGCAGCCGAACCATTGCTTTTCCACAGCTCATAGCCGTAGATCCCGTCAGTCGCGCCGAAAAACAGAGTTCCGTTGACGTTCGTCAGATAGCTGGGTACTGAGCCAAAGCTGCCGGTGTTAATGTCCTTGAGTAAGACCGTTCCGGAGGCAGTACCATTGCTGGACCAGAGTTCGTAACCATTCGTTCCATTGTTCGCGCTAAAAAAGAGAGTGCCGTTTACATTTATCAAATTGCGAGGAGCAGAGCCGACAGCTCCAGGACGGATATCCTTAACCAGCATCGTACCGCTCGTCGTGCCGTCAGTTTTCCAAAGCTCTCGTCCATTGACTCCGTCATTGGCGACGAAATAGTTTGTGCCATTGACGTTGGTGTAGAAATCCGCCCCCGAAGATCCTGCTCCTCCGCGAACATCCGTGAGTATGGGCATCCCTGTCAGCAATGAACGTCGCTCCAATTCAACATATGCGGCGGCAAGCGGTTCTGAATTCTGTCGTGAAGGGGCTACCGGTTCTGGAAGCCGAGGCAACTTGGGCTTGTTCATTCGTCCGCTCTTTTTTAATTGGCAATCATTGAATTTGCGTCGATGAAGGGGTGTTCCAAACGGGTGTCGATCGTTTGAAACAGTAGCAAGGCGTCGCAGTCTCCCCTAATTGTCGCTGGCGACATAATGGAGTCAAGCAAATTAATGACTCCAAAGGCATGCCAAGGCATCGAAGTTTCAGTTACAATCCAAATCTATGTGGCCCGAACAAGACAAAACGCTCGAACTTCTGAAGCAAGCTGGTGATGGTGATCGCCAAGCTGTCAACAACCTGATGGACCGCCACCGAGATGCGCTGCGGCATCTGATTCGAATGCGGTTGGATCAAAAAATTCAGCGTCGTGTCGATGTCAGTGATGTGGTGCAGGACGTACTGGTGGAGGCGAATCGCCGGTTGAACGATTACATGGCCAATCCAGTGATGCCCTTTCGCTTGTGGTTGAGGCAGATTGCGCAGGACCGGATTATTGACGCGCATCGCCGACATCGGGCTTCTGCCCGGCGCAGTGTTGACCGGGAACAGACACCGGCCCTGCCTCGGGGGCTTGATAAGTCTTCGATTCAGCTCGCTGCACTGCTCAATGACAAACAATTGACGCCCGCCGCAAAAGCGTTGCAAAAGGAAATGGCCAAACGCGTGGAAGCCGCGATTTTGAAGCTCGATGAAAAGGATTGTGAGATCATCGTCATGAGACATTACGAACATTTGACGAACCAGGAAGTTGCCATGTCACTTAGCCTGACGGAGCCGGCGGCGAGCATGCGATATTTGCGGGCATTGCGACGGCTCAAATCGATTCTGCAAGAGGGCTCCTCGTCAATCGCTTGATTCAAGTCCAACAGGATCAACTGAACATGAGACGTTACAGCAAAGTGTGAGTTCGTTTCTTTCTTAGTCTGCTCATCTGAACATGCATGACCACCAGGACGATATTGCTTCCGAAGACTATGAGAGCGAACTAGCGATTCTGATTTCGCAATTGTCGGACAGAATGGCCGCGGGAGAATCGATTACGCTCGAAAACTCCTGCCAGGCCAATCCCAAGTTCGCCGACGACCTCCGCGATTTGTGGGGGATGCTGGTGGTTACCGAAATCGCTGCCAGCGAACAACGCAGCGAAGCGAAAAAGTCATTCAATTCAGGGGGCCTTGAACGTTCAGCTCCGCAATTGAGTTTGCCGTGTCGCTTGGGCAACTTCGAACTGGAAGAGGAATTGGGACGCGGGGGCATGGGAATTGTTTACCGGGCGAGCCGAATTTCAGATGGTCAAACCGTTGCGATCAAGGTGATGCTCAAAGGCGAATTCGCTTCTTCATTAGATCGCCAGCGATTCGAGGCCGAGGCCGAAGCGGCGGCCGCGATTAATCATCCCAACGTGATTCCCATTTACGAAGTCGGTGAGGAGCTAGGGCGGCCGTTTTTCTGCATGAAATGGATCAAAGGTCGGACCTTGGCTCAATGGTTGGCTGACGGTCCGATCCCGTCCAAGACGGCCGCCGATTTGCTGCTGAAGATCGGTTATGCGATCAACGCCGCGCATCGGAATGGCGTGCTGCATCGAGACCTCAAGCCTTCTAACATTTTGCTCGACGAAAACAGCACGCCGTTTGTTTGCGATTTCGGACTTGCCAAACTGGCCGAGAATCCAGCCAACCTCACGAAATCCGGCGCCGTACTGGGTACTCCCAGCTACATGGCTCCGGAACAGGCAGCTGGCGCGCGGGGACAGGTGAATGAAACCACAGACGTCTATAGCCTTGGGGCGATTCTGTATCACATGCTCACCGGGCGACCTCCGTTCATGGCCAGTACACCGGTCGACACGGTTTTGTTGGTGCTGGAACAAGATCCCACTCCTCCGCGCGTGATCAATCGTTTGGTGGATCCCAAGCTGGAGGCGGTGGCACTCAAGTGTTTGCAAAAGCCGCAGGACCTTCGCTATCAGTCCGTTCAAGGACTTTGCAGTGACCTGGAGGCGTTTCTCAATCGTCGACCGGTGAGTGCGGCCGAAGGACGTTTTGCACAAGTCGTGGGGAGGTTCTTTCGCGAAACGCATCACGCCCCGATTTTGCAAAATTGGGGATTGTTGTGGATGTGGCACAGCCTGGTGGTTTTGCTGGCGTCGGTTGCCACGAACTTGATGTACTTGCTAGGCGTCACCGCCCGGATGTATTACGAGGCCATGTGGATTGTCGGGCTCGGGGCTTGGGCGATTGTTTTCTGGAAACTGCGAAAACAAGTTGGTCCCGTTACATTTGTGGAGCGCCAGATGGCTCACATTTGGGCGGCCGCGATTATCGGCGTTATGTTACTGTTCCCCTTTGAGGGTTTCCTGGGGTTGGGGCTGTTGAAGCTCGCGCCCATCCTCAGCGTGGTCGCCGCCATGACCTTTATTGTGAAAGCGGGAATTCTCTCAGGGACTTTTTACATTCAAGCGGGAGTTCTTCTGTTAACGGCTGTGGTTATGGCCTGTTATCCCGATAATGCCTTGTTTCTGTTTGGGGTGGTTTGCGCGGCCTGCTATTTCTTGCCGGGCATGATCTATTACCGCCAACGGCTGCAGAGCGAGCGAAACAAAGCATCGTCTCAACAAGCCTTTTAGGGAATGCTGGTCGTCACAATCGCTACAACCAGAAGCCTGCCGGAACTTGAGAAATGATTGACCAGAAAAAACAAATTCTCTAGTCGTAATAGTTTGACACTTGTCTATTTGGGCCTAAGTTTCAGTGAGGTCAAAGCAATTTGGCTTCAATGGCTGCGGTTCTGAGCGGAGCGCGGTCAAAATCAGCCCGCCGTCTTTCGATTCAATCTGGCGAACTTCCAAAAGGGAGCCACGGAAAGACAAAACAAGTTTTGGTTTGGATGTTCCGAGTCAGAGCGGGCTGTATCAGACTTGGGACGTTCGTTGTGGTTTGCAGAACCAACGTCGGTTCGCACCCTTTTTTTTCCGTCGGAGGAAGACATGAAGAATTTTGTTTCGAAAGTGCAACGTTTCTTGAAATCGGAAGATGGCCCAACAGCTGTTGAGTACGCCATCATGTTGGCTCTGATCGTTGTCGTTTGCTTGACTGCAATCGGCTCGATCGGTACCAATGCCAATGCGCAATTCAATGCCATTGCGACTTCATTGAACTAGTCGATGCTCCGGAATGGAGCGTTATCTAAAACACAACTTCAAGCCTGACCTGCCGGATTTTCTGACGGGTCGGGCTTTGTTGCGTAAATATCCACAATTTTTGGAGTCAATCGATGGAGTGGTCGACGATGACAACCGATTCGTTGGCGCAAAGTTTTCCGGTGATTTTGTGTTTTTTCGCCGTTGTTGGCGCAATTTTGAGCTACGTTTTTTCGTTGCGATTTTGAAGTCCCCAGAAAACTCGCAATGCCCCTCAAAAATCGAACGTTGTTAAGGAAAAATTGAAATGGACAGTTTCCAGGAAAGCCTCGCACACAACTGGCCTTATTGGTTCGTCACACTGTTTGTGATCGTAGCGGCCTATGTCGACGGCAAGGAACTACGAGTTCCCAATAAAATCACCATCCCCATGATTCTCGCCGGTTGGATTTACAGCATGATTGCCTACCACCTGAATGGTGAGGGTTGGTATGTTGGTTTGGGCTGGAGCCTGGCGGGTACCGCAGTGGGGTTGGCGACTTTGTTGCCTGCCTATGCGATCGGTGGAATGGGTGCCGGAGACGTCAAGATGATGGGTGCTATCGGCGCCTGGATTTATTGTGCCAACACGTTCTATGCTTTCTGCGTCTCGGCCATTGTCGGGGCTCTGCTGTCAATCGGTATGATCCTCTGGGCGAAGCAAGGACAGAAGCACTGGAATCAGTTTTTCTACATTATCAATGAAATTGTGACCGTCAAGAATCCCGAGGCCCTGGCGACGATCGCCGCAGAACGCAAGAGTTCGATGCGACTTCTGCCTTACGGAATCCCCATCGCAATCGGAACAGTTTTATATTTCTCCTGGATGGGGATGCTGATCTAGTTCCCCAAACCGAATAACTAACAAAGATGGAGCCTTTTGGCTCCATTTTTTTTGTTGATAAACTTTGCCGACAATACCAGCCCGCCGTAACGTAGGCTGTTTATGCAGCGATGTGTTTGGCAACACTTCCGAAATTACCGGCTGTGCCGGTTTTTCTCGTTTTGCCAGTTCAGACAAGATTATTTTCCCTCGTTACCAGTTCCGCCGAATTTGTTCGTAACGATTGGTTTCGGCGTACAGTCCGTTTGAGCCAGCGCGTCCCCGACAGGGACGAGTCCAACTTTGGAAAAAAGTATGAAATCAAAGTCACTAATTCTGATGTTCGTGTCCCTGGGCTTCGGTCTGATTGCAGCGATCGGAATCAGCCAGGTAATGGGAAGCAAGGGGAATGGGCCGGGCGCGATAAAAACCGGTCCAGTTCTAGTAGCTTCCGATTTCATAGAAATCAGCAAGGAATTGACAGACCAGCTGGTTAAGATTGAAGAATGGCCTGTAAGCATCATTCCCGAAAATGCATTAACGGCTTTGGAGCACATCCAGAATCGATCGACGATTCGCGCGATTCCCAAGGGCGCTCCGATTTTCAAAACGGATACGGTCGACAAAAACGAGCAATCGGACATCAATGTCAAAGCTGACCAACGGGTCATCTTCATCAAGGTAGGTCCCGAATCAACCGGTAACGGTTTGTTGAAGCCAGGTGATCGCGTCGACCTGATTGGAACGTTTTCGATTGGAAATGGTCCAACCGCAACCACCGTTGCCTCGACCTTCCTGAAAAACATTGAAGTTTATTCGGTAAACGAAACGGTGACCCGCGAAGGACCTCGCGAGGCAACCGGTGCCAAACAAAACTCCATCGTCGGAGTCATTTTGAACAAGTCTCAGGGTGAGAAACTCGCCTTGGTTCAAAAAGTAGGGACCCTGACGTTCTTGATGCGCGGCAAAGAAAGCCGCAACGATGCGGTCGAGGAAGAAGATCCGCTGCCGAGTTGGCTGGACCCAGCGAAGACTGCGGACGCGAAGAACCTGACGCCTCCAGTCGCTACGACGCCGACAACGGACGGAAATGCCGGAAACTCCAATTCGTCGAGCGCCTTCGGCAGCTTCATCGAAAGCCTCAAGCCATCGAAACAAACCAAACCGGGGGGAACAATGAAAGTGATTCACGGCACTGAGAAGTCTGTGTTTCACTTCAACTCGGACGGAAGTGTCATCGATCCGGAACAAGAAGAATCGAACACCTCGACCGTCCCGACACGAAAAATGAAAGATGATTCGGATTTGCCGCCAGACGATTCAAACGAAAAACTAGAGGCAGACGAATATCCAGACAATTAAGTTTTTTGGACGTGGGGTTTGAGCGATCAAATTCCATCAGGCCATCGGCTGGAGAGGGATCACCGACCGTTGACCTGAATTAACTTTAAGTTCTCAGGGCCTATTGCCTGGGACAAACAACGCGAAGGAAATCACGGATGAGTACGCGTCGAATCTTGCCGACTATCGTCGGCGCAGCCTTGCTCTTATTGAACGCTCCGACCAGCCCCGGCTTGCGAGCTCAGGACATCTCGGAGTCAATTCTGGGAACCGCTCAGCCGGCTTCCTTTACGGTTGAGAGTGCAAGTCAACAAATTGACTTGCCGGAAGGCTCCAGCCGGAACCTCCGGTTTGATTTCAAAATTCCAGAGTTGCTCGTTGACGTTCCTGCCGTTCTGCAAGCCACTCCAATCTCGGCCAACGAGATTATCATCACCGGTCTTCGCCCTGGGATTGCCCATATCACGGTGATCGATCCAGACAAGAAACGTACGATTATCGCGATCAATGTTACCATCGACGTTCGTCCTTTGGAGTTGACCTTGAACCGCACGTTCAAGTCGTCCGACATCAAAGTTTTTCCGATAAAAGACGGTGTCATGCTTTGTGGTACCGTTAGCCGAGCGGACGATGTCGACAATGTGATGGCCGTTGCCAAGAACTACTTTCCCACAACCGTGATCAACCAACTGAACATTGACGGTGCCCAAACCGTGGCCGCTCAAGTTCGCGTGTACGAAGTTTCCCGCAACAAGTTGCGCAACCTCGGTGTTGACTGGGCCGTCGCGGGTGACCGGATCGATGTCGTCTCTGGTTTTTCTCAAATCATTTCCAGCATGGCCACCGCCTCCTCGACCCAGGATAACTTCCGCGTTGGGATCATTGACGACAGCTCGCAGATTGACACGTTTATTAATATGCTCGAGAAACGGAATGTCGCGAAGTTGCTGTCGCAACCTACACTAACTGCCCAAAACGGTCGCGCCGCAGAGTTCCTTTCGGGTGGTGAGATTCCATTTCAGGTCAGCACAGGCCTGGGTACCAACTCGATTCAATTCCGACCTTTCGGTACCAAACTTGATATGGTTCCGATCATTCACGGCCAAGGCGAGTTGACGTTGGAAATTCGCGCCGAAGTTTCCGAAGTCGCCAACGATTTGAATGCCGGTACAACGGTTCCTGGTTTCCGTGTTCGTCGCGTCAATACTGCCGTGCCGATGCGAGCCGGACAAACGCTGGCTTTGGCCGGCGACTATCGTGAGAAAATCGAGACTGAAGTCAAAGGGGCGCCAGGGCTGTTGAATAAAGGCCCTTGGGGAATTCCCTTCCGAAATACCAATTCACAGGAAAACGAGTCCGAACTGGTATTCATGATTACTCCGCAACTCGTCCACGGTGTCGACTCCAACCAATTTGCGGGTCCATTCCCTGGTCAAACCTCGGGTGTCCCCTCGAACCGAGAACTGTTCATCAACGGACATGTGGAGGTCCCACGCTGCCCGGGTGATCAATGCCCCACAGTATCACCCTTCATGAACGGTGATTATGGCGCCTATGGCCATGCCCCAGCTGCAGCCAGCGATACAAAAGCAGCTCCAGCGAACAACCTGGAAAGCCAGAACACGAACAATTCCAGCCGTGGCTTCGGCTATCCGCAGTCGCCTAACAAAAACGCTGGCTTTGAGCGGGATACGACTCCAAACGCCAGCCAATTTCAACCAGGAAATTCGAATCCTGTCGATCAATCTCCAAATGATGTGAACCAATCTCCCAACGACATTACTCCGGCAATCCCAGGTATTCCAACGGGAGCGATTCGTTCCAACCGCAACCAACGTTATGGACAACTTCCTAACGGGGTTCGTCGGTAGTCGATATTAGTTTTGAATGTAACTTGGAGGCGGACTGGACCGAAGCTTGAGAAGGTCCTCTCCGCCACGTTGAACTGCAGGTAATTTATGTCAGAGACAATTCGAATTTCCATCTGCGATCCGAATGAACGCAGCAGAGAAAATCTGAAAAAGTACCTGATCGGAATGGACCGGATTTGGCTTGAGGCAGATTGTTCGCGATATGAATTCTTCATGGAAATCGTCGAGCAAACGTCGCCGGACGCCGTCATTATTGACGTCGATGGCGACGAGCCCAAGGCTTTGAGCTTGATTGCGAGCGTTAAAGCCGCCCGCCCAAATTGCGGAATCATCGCCGTCAGTACTCGTTCAGAAGGCCAGTTGATTCTCAAGGCAATGCGAACCGGTGCCGGAGAATTCCTTAACGCGCCGGTGCAGATCGACGAGTTGTTGGCTGCCCTGCAACGAGTTACCCAATCATCGACGGGCGCTCAACGCACGAAGTCCGGTTCAATTGTGGCGATTACTGGAGCTTCGGGAGGGGTTGGATGCACGTCCGTTGCAGTCAATCTCGCATGCGCTCTGGCCCGTAATCCGGTAAACAATGTTGTTTTGGTTGACTTGGACCTGTCATTGGGTGATGCCGATATTTTCCTGGACACCATTCCAGAATACACGTTGCTGGATGTGTCGCAGAATATTGCTCGCCTCGATTTGGCAATGCTACGCAAATCTCTGACCAAGCATGACAGTGGCGTTTACCTGCTGCCACGTCCAGTGCACCTGGAAGACATGGAGTCGATCTCGACGGACGAATTCCGTAAGGTGTTGGGATTATTGAAGGCTTCATTTTCACACATGATCATCGACTTGTCCAAATCGTTCAACCGATTGGATATGGTTGCCATTCAAATGGCCGAACACATTCTGATGATCACGCAACTCGACCTGCCATGTCTGCGTAACATTGTGCGTATCCTGACATCGCTGGAGCAGCACGAGGGAATCGTTGATCGAGTGAAGATCATCGTTAACCGCGCTGGACTGGACAAATCCCAAATCAGTTACGCCAATGCGGAAGAAACGATCAATCGTGAAGTGTATTGGAAAATTCCCAATAACTATAGCGTGATCGCGGACGCCCGCAACAATGGAGTCCCGCTCCAAGTGAGCGCGCCCAAGGCCGCCATTACCGCGGCCATCAATGAACTGGCTGAGAAACTCTACAGCGCTCCCGTTGCTGCGGTAACGCCAGAAGCAGAGGGTGATAAGAAAGAGAAAAAAGGCTGGCTTAAATTCCTTTCGAAGTAAGCCAAAACGGCACTACCACAACTTTCTAAACCGCGACTGGAGCTTCAGTCGCGGTTTTTTTATGCGCCTACAAATCGCATTCGGCAGGCATCTGTTATCATGGACAAACTAAACCAAATTGATGACCTGAAAACCGAGAGTACTTATGCAACGCAAGATTGGATCGACATTGGTTGTATTAGGAATAGTCGTTGTTTTGCTGGCCGGTGGCGGCTGTGGCGTGCAGCGAACCGAAATTATTGCCTCGCCCGGTCCACCTCAATCGCCGCCCAATACATCGCCAACTCCTGTCGAACAAGATGCGGTTACTGGATCGGCGGCGAAGCCCTCGGAAACGACTCCCAAAAGCGTCTCGCCTCCGCAGAAAGAACGAATCCTGTTCGACGGGAAATCGCTCGAAGGCTGGAAGGCTTCCGTTTTTGGCGGTGACGGTGAAATAAAGCTGTCGAACGATTCGCTATCGCTGGGAATGGGCGATCCGTTGACGGGCGTATCCTACTCAGGTTCGGACTTGCCCCGTAATCATTATGAAGTCTCGCTGGAGGCTCGCCGAGTTTCGGGCAATGACTTCTTTTGCTGTTTGACTTTTCCGGTTGACGATTCTCATTGCTCCTTGGTCGTCGGCGGCTGGGCTGGATCGATTGTCGGACTTTCGTGCCTGGACGAAAAAGATGCGGCACGGAATGAAACCATGCGCACAATGGGCTTTGCCGATGGGCAGTGGTACAAGATTCGTGTGCAAGTAATGCCCGAAAAAATTCTCTGCTGGATCGACGATGAAATGGTGGTCGATGCTGATACGCGAGGCAAGAAAATTTCACTCCGGAATGAGGTGCTCCTATCTCGGCCTCTCGGTGTCTGTAACTTTCAAACCGTGGCCGAAATCCGAAATATCAAGCTCGTTGAGTTGCCGGTAACCGAAAACGCCCCCACAGTCGAGAAAACTAAATGATTGCGGATCGCCCGCTCGATGAGTTCGAGCTGTTGCCAGATGAACACTTTATGAGACAGGCGTTAGCCCAAGCCCGAGCGGCGTTGGGTGAAGACGAGGTTCCGGTTGGTGCGGTGATTGTCCATGGCGAGCGGATGATTGCCGCCGCTCATAACCAGCGGGAGCAACTCAAGGACCCCACAGCCCATGCTGAAGTCTTGGCGATCACCCAGGCCACCCAGTTTTTTAGCGACTGGCGGCTGGAGGAATGCACGATGTTCGTGACATTGGAGCCCTGTTTGATGTGCGCCGGTGCCATCCTCCAGGCTCGCATTCCTCGGTTGGTGTTTGGAGCCACAGATCCGAAGGCAGGAGCAGTGACTTCGCTCTTCGAGGTGCTCAACGATTCCCGACTCAACCATCGTGTGGAGGTCCGCGGTGGAGTGATGGCTGCGGAATGTGGCGCGCTGTTGTCGGAGTTCTTTCAAGGAAAACGGCGACAAGGCAAAAAATAGTTGAACCGTAAACGCAATCTAATTATTTGCTGCGTTTGAATTCAAATTTTTCTTCTTGGACCTTATCGTCCTTTTGCTTGATCAAGACAAAGACATCCATCTTGTCTTCACTGACGTTGACATACGTCATGCCGCTAAAATGAAACTTGTTGCCGTTTCGTTTTACGAATTTGAATTCGACCGATTTGTCTTTTTCCTCCCACCCGACGAGGTTGTTGTCGAAGTGTTTTAGTTTCAGCGTCACCGAATCGCCAACCTCGGCCAGCGAGAAGTGCTCCGAGAAGACTGCCTTGCCGTCTTGGGAGTAGAGAAAACTTCCAACCATGGCATCACCCTGAGGCTCGCTCCAGGTTTCAACGCATTGACCACCAAGGCCGCCGCCGACCCAACTGCCAGCAAGCCATTTGAAGTCGGCCAAGTCGATGGCTTCCGATTTTTGTCCTTCACTCAATTGAATAGAAACTGAATCGTTCAATTTTTCCTGAGCAAAACTGCAATCAAACGTCAAAACGCAAATCAAAAGTCCGACCGAAATCGTGAGTTTTCGCATTGTTTTACCGAGATCAAGAAATGTTCAGGGCGGAATGACACAAACCTAATATAGCCAAGGTCTTAGGAATTGGCGAAGATTACAGACTGTATTTTGTCGCCGAACTTTTTCGAGATGAGTAATATGAGAACCCGGTTTTTGAAGTCAGCATTTTTTGTAGCAACCTGTTTCACGATGCTTTTGGCCGCGAGCAGCCCAGCATCAGCCGAAGATTGGACTCGCTTCCGAGGCCCAAACGGCAGCGGGATTGCGTCCACAAGTTTCGAGACCACAGCGTGGTCCGATAAAGAAAACGTCAAATGGAAAATTGATTTGCCGGGCTACGGCAGCTCCAGCCCGATCATCGTCGGGGACCAAGTAATCGTGACTTGTTATTCTGGCTATGGGCTCGATGTTAAAGAACCTGGCGAAATGGAGAACCTGACGCGACACTTGCTCTCGTTTGATCGCCAAACAGGAAAAGAACTGTGGCGCAAGGACATCAAGAGCACAGAAGAGGAAGATCTGTACAAAGGCTTTATCTCCGAACATGGTTATGCCAGCAGTACTCCAGCATCCGATGGCCAACATGTGTTTGCGTTCTTCGGCAAGTCAGGCGCGTTCGCTTTTGACATGAAGGGCAACCAGGTATGGCAAAAGAATCTCGGTAACTTCTCCGATCCGGCGAAGTGGGGAGATGGTTCGAGCCCAATCGTCTATCAGGACTTGGTGATTGTGAACGCCGGGATCGTGGGCCATAAACTTGTGGCCTTGAAGAAGTCTGACGGTTCTGTTGCATGGGAATTGGAAGATGAGCAATTCACCAACTGTTGGTCGACTCCGATTCTGGTCAAAACTGGTGATCGAGAGGAGCTGGTCGTTAGCATGCCAGGCCAAATCATCGGATTAAATCCTGCCACCGGTGAAAAACTGTGGAATGCCAAATCACCGATCGAGCGTACGGTTTGCGCAAGTCTGGCGGAGGAAAAAGGGGTTGTGTTTGCCATGGGTGGGCAAGGTGGCGTGGGAATCGCCATTCGCTGCGGCGGTCAGGGTGATGTGTCTGAAACTCACAAAGTGTGGGAGGCTCCCCTCCGTGCGGGAATTGGAACACCTGTCGTGGTCAATGGAAAACTCTATTGGAGCTCGTCTGGAATGGCCTATTGCGCGAGCTGCGTTGATGGAAAAGAAGTCTTCAAAGAACGCTTGAAAGCAGAGTCTGCCCAACCGCCGACTGACGGCAAACGTCGTGGTCCGGCTGGGGACTATGCGTCGCCCATTGTAATTGGTGGCAAGAT
>JBEBGH010000647.1:0-1568 GCA_040081565.1 Pirellulaceae bacterium | reverse complement strand
CGCCGCAGCAATTCTACGAGCATGATGTCGTCGACCGGCAGATGCAGATCGTTTTGCTGGAGAAAAAACGTCTTCGAAGTTTGATCGAAAGTTTTGTCGCCGTAAATATTTTCTCGCTCCAAGTCTGGCTTTTGTCGCTCATGGACTGAATCCACAATCGAAAAAGCCAGTGACATGGTTTGGCTTGCCGACGTTAGGTTCTTTAAAGTCAGTTCCTGTTGCCCTTGGGCCGCCATTTCCTTGTACACGGCATCAATGTCGGCCAATAGATTTCCTGTACGCACCTTCCGCTGCGGGTCCGAATCAATAAACGATTGCAGACGTTCTTCCTCAGCTTTCCGCCGCTCGGAAAACTTCAGTTGTTGAAGTCCCTGCAATTGGCCGCGCGAACGTTTTTCAACGTTGGCGAGGGATTTGATGCGACTCGCCAGTTTCAAGGCAACAGCACGATCTTTTTCACCAGCGGCCTCCATGGTTGCGATTTGCCAGGCGTAAAGGTCAACCACGAAGGGCAATCGGACTGCTTGTTCGTATTGAAGAAATGAGGCTGTGTTGTGTCGTACGGTGCGGCCTGGGTAACCCAGCAACATCACAAAGTCGTTTTCGCTAACTCCTTGCGGTTGGACTTTAATGACTCGTTTCGGTTTGTAGGGAACGTTGTCAGGGCTGTAGTCGGCGGATGATCCGTCGCGGGCAACGTAAGCTCGCATGAAGGAAAAGTCGCCAGTGTGTCGCGGCCATTCCCAGTTGTCGACTTCTCCGCCGAAATTGCCGACAGAAGAAGGAGGGGCAAACACCAGCCGCACGTCTTTGATGAACGTATAGAGAAACAGGACGTAGCGTTCGCCCACAAACATCTCTGCAACCTCGGCTCGCATGCCAGGGTGTTTCGTTTCTGCTTCCTTCTCCAACGCGCGCTGTTGTTTTTCGATGGCTTTTGTGCGCTCGAGAAATGACATGGCTGGCGAGACGGTGCTTAACACTCGAGCGGAAACGTCTTCAAATGACTCGGTGATTCGGACGTTGTAGCCGGGAGCAGGTATTTCTTCGGTCAGATTGCGAGCAACAAAACCATTGGCCAAATAATCATGGTCCTTCGTACTGGCTTTTTGTATCGCGGCGTAGGCACAGTGGTGGTTGGTCAAAATCAAGCCTTGGTTCGAAACGAAAGAGCCCGTACAGCCGTTAACGCGGCAGATCCCATCGACCAAGCAGGCCCTTTCGGCGTTGAAAATATCCTCTGGGGCCATTTTTAGACCCCTCGAAGTTAAATTCATTCGAGCGATTTCCGAAACCGGAAACATCCCTTCGTCGGCCGTGGCAATCGCATTTGCCAGTGACATTTGAAGGACGAGAAGAATAGTCAAAGTTGCGTAGGCAAAAGTTGATTTCATGATTTTTAAAGCAAGGGCAAAAACGGGTGGCGAACACTTGGTTCGGATCTTGACGACGGCTTCCAGCATAACCGAAACAAACCCAACTTTTTAGTACGCAATTCTGCCAATCCGACAGCAGGCCGCGAAACAAACGAGCGGATTTTGATGTTGTTTCCGATGACCTGGCTTGTT
>JBEBGH010000045.1:0-22356 GCA_040081565.1 Pirellulaceae bacterium | reverse complement strand
CCGTTGACGCCGCTGATTTAGGTTTCGATTCGATTGAAATCCTGGCAGGCAATCCAAAAAAACGGCCCAAAAACCAGTTGTTTGAAATTATGGGTGATTTTCTCCAAGAATGAGTGATATCATTCGAATATCATAAAAATATCAGATTTTTAAAGGCTCAATCATGGAGACATCAATGAAACTGCATGCGACACATGAGAAAACGATCAAGGTACTTCCGGGAATGCCAATGCTCTTGCTGTATTTGGCGATGGTCATCGGCACTGGCTTCTTGTGGTATTTGGTCATTCGGAATGGGATCAGCCTAAAGCCTGGTCAACTGATCAATTTTTGGCTGTTGGGGACGGCCATTCTCGCATCGCTTTCGCTGATCATTTACCCTTGCGGCTTCTTTGCACTGCAGCCCAACGAAGGCAAAGTTCTGATCTTTTTCGGGCAATACGTTGGAACTGAAAGAACGAGCGGTTTCCATTGGACGAACCCGTTTAACTCCAAAGTCCACGTCTCTCTGCGTGCTCGAAATTTCAATACACCCAAATTGAAAGTAAATGACCGTCGCGGTAGCCCAATCGAAATCGGGGCAGTCGTCGTTTGGCGGGTTTTGGATACCGCCCAAGTCTTGTTCGACATTCAAAACTATGAGGAATTCGTTTCGGTTCAAAGTGAATCGGCCGTTCGCGAGATGGCCAGTCGCTACGCTTACGATGACGGTGAAGAAGGCGAAGTGACGCTTCGCAGCGGTATGACCAATGTTGCCGACGCTCTGTGCAAAGAACTGCAGGAACGCCTCGCTAACGCCGGCGTCTTCGTGGAAGAAGCACGTTTGGTGCACCTCGCCTACGCTCCGGAAATCGCGCAAGCAATGTTGCGCCGGCAACAAGCCGAAGCGATCATCGCTGCCCGCCAAAAAATCGTTCATGGCGCAGTATCCATGGTCGAAATGGCATTGAGCGAATTGTCCTCCCGGAACATTGTCAAACTCGACGACGAACGGCGGGCGGCAATGGTTAGCAACCTGCTGGTGGTCTTGTGTAGCGAGAGCGAAACGCAACCGGTAGTGAACACAGGCACGCTTTACAACTAAAGAAACTTTAATGAGAAACTAGGCGATCGAATCAGTCGATCGCCTTTTTCCACTTTCCTGACCGAAAACTCTTGCCATCCCCTCGATCTGAGGAAAAAAATGGACGACGCCAAAAAATCTTTTCCATTACGGCTTTCGCAGAACCTTTTTGACGAGATCAAAAAATGGGCCGATCAGGAAATGCGTTCGGTAAACGGTCAAATCGAATTTCTACTTCGCGAAGCTGTCAAGAAACGAACGGGACAATCGAAACCAACCAAACCACGCGATGAGCAAGATGCAGAATAACTGCCGTTTTCAATCGCTGACGTTCATAATTCAAACAGTCTTAAAGAATGCGTAAGCGAATGAGATAAAAAATACTTGACTGTCGCCCGCCTTCTCGGATAATGCCGTATGGGGCAGAGAAGTGGGAGCGCACAAGATGTTTAGTGCCAGCGGTTTTCGCATCATTCTCGTTGTTACGTTGTATTCATTTGCTTGGAATACATTGGCCCAAGACGTTTCCGAGAAAAAGTCGGTTCCTCTCACCGGACAACAACTTTTCGAGCGCAAATGGACCGCTAACGATCCTGTAGCCAAAGGCGATGGCTTGGGTCCTCTTTTTAATGCGACTTCTTGTGTCGAGTGCCATATCCAAGGCGGTGTCGGCGGTGCTGGACCCAACGAACTCAATCTACAGTTGGTTGGTGTTCATTGGGATCGCTTAACAGCAAATCAAATTTCTCAAAAGCGCGATGACATCAAGTCCATTCATCCGCGGCTTCCAGAAATTCGTTCCATGGTCCTGCATCGGCAATCGACGGATTCCAAGTTCGAATCCTGGCGGTACGAGGTGCTGGGAATGAAGGTTTCGTCAAAATTGCGACGGCAGGGATTGACCGACTATAACCGCGATCGATTTGATCGATTGATTATGAATCGTAGCAGCAAAAATTCCGGTCCTGATTTCTTCAAATCGCACGACGTGCCTTTGGTGCGCACGGAACGCAATACACCATCGCTGTTTGGTGCCGGCCTAATCGATGCGATCAGTGAAGATGCGATGATTGAATTATGTGACCAACAACTTGGCAGGGAATTTGGGGTCAGTGGCCGGTTGTCACGAGCTCATCCGGAATTTGAAGATCCATTGGCAGCCAAACCGGATGCCAAGGATAAACCCGTCAAGAAAATCGGCAAGTTCGGCTGGAAGGGACAAACGGCTTCGTTGAAGGAATTCGTCGTGTCGGCTTGCGCCAATGAACTGGGGCTTCAAACTGAAAACCACCCGCAAGCCGATGTTATCCTCGCCAGCCACAAGCATTTTTTAGTCGGGTTTCGCGACAACGATTTATCCAACAAACAGTGCGAGAATTTGGTGGATTACGTTGGCAAATTGCCGCCACCCCGACAACATAGCAGTCTGCCCAGCCATCGCTTGCGATACGGCGAGTTGATTTTTGAAAACGTTGGTTGTGCGACATGCCACATGCGGAAAGTAGATCAGGTGGACGGTTTGTACAGCGATTTGCTGTTGCACGACATGGGGGCGACTTTGGCCGACCCAGTCTTGGCGAAGGCCGCGGAAGACGACCCGATTGAAGTGCCGCTTCAGCCACCAAAAAAAGCAACTGGAAATGCGTATGAAAGCAGCTTTGATCGTTCCTTGGTCGATGGTCGTTCGCGGGCTGAAGTGGACAACAAAATCCGAGAGCTTTCACGCGAATGGCGAACGCCGCCACTTTGGGGCATTGCGGACTCGGCGCCTTACCTGCATGACGGCCGAGCAGAGACCCTTCACGACGCCATCATCTTGCATGATGGCGAATCGGCAATGATCCGCAGACGTTACTTGGAACTAAGTGTCGATGATCGGAAGGCGTTGCTTCAATTCTTGAACTCGCTGACCAATAAACCCGCGGACGCGGTCGCGATCAACCGTTAAAACTCGGCGTTGCCCGGAAAGCGTGGGAATGGAATGACATCGCGGATGTTTGTCATGCCCGTCACAAATTGAACAGCTCGTTCGAGTCCCAAGCCAAACCCGGAGTGTGGCACCGTACCAAAGCGGCGAAGGTCGGTGTACCACCAATATTCTGGAATCGGCAGACTCATTGCGGCCATCCGGGATTCTAGAACATCGAGGCGGTGTTCACGCTGGCTGCCGCCAATGATCTCACCAACCCGCGGAACGAGAACATCCATGCCGCGAACGGTTTTGTCGTCGTCATTGCAGTACATGTAGAACGGCTTGATGGACTTGGGGTAGTTGTACAGGATCACGGGCGATTTGAAGTGCTGTTCGGTAAGGTATCGTTCGTGCTCAGATTGCAGGTCCGTTCCCCACGATACTGGATAGTCGAACTTTTGCCCGCACTTCAACAGCAAGTCGATTGCTTCGGTATAAGGCAATCGCACGAAACTGCTGTTTGCGACCTTCGTCAATGACTCGATCAACCCCGGCTCGACATGTTCGTTGAACAATTGCATGTCTTCGTCGCACTTGTTCAAGGCGTCGGAAACAATCCGTTTGATAAACGCTTCCGCCAAGTCCATGTTGTCGTTGATGTCGTAAAAGGCCATTTCAGGCTCGATCATCCAGAACTCCGCGAGATGTCGAGACGTGTTTGAGTTCTCAGCGCGGAAGGTTGGGCCAAACGTGTAGATCTTGCCCAGCGCACATGCGAACGTCTCTCCCTCGAGTTGACCGCTCACGGTCAAATAAGCACGACGCTTGAAGAAATCTTGCTCGAAGTCAAGTTTCTCGATTTGCTTTTTGGCGATCTGGTCGAGGTTCAAGGTGGTCACTTGAAACATCGCTCCGGCACCTTCGCAATCACTCGCCGTAATAATTGGCGTGTGGACGTAGAGAAAGTCTTGCTCTTGATAAAATTGGTGAATCGAGTTGCAAATGCAGTTGCGCACTCGAGCAACAGCACCAAAGGTGTTCGTGCGCGGCCGCAAATGCGCCCATTCCCGTAGTTTCTCGAAGGAATGCCGTTTCTTTTGCAGCGGATAGGTTTCCGGATCGGCTTCTCCATGAACCAACAATGAATTCGCGACGACCTCAGTCGCCTGGCCTTTGCCCCCGGATTCCTTCACCTCGCCAATCACGCAGACACTCGCACCCGTGTTAAGCGTTTTGATCTCCGTCTCGTAATTTGGCAACGTCGCGTTGGCGATGATCTGAATGTTGCTAACGCAGGAGCCGTCGTTGACTTCGACGAAGCTAAACCCAGCTTTCGAATCGCGCCGGGTTCTAACCCAACCCTCGATCTGAACCGTTTTTCCGATCGCAGAAGTTTGCCGTGCGTTTTTGACAGAGATCTTTTGTATAGTCATGAGTGGGGTCGTGGGTTGAGTTTGTTTGCTGATGGCGTCGATCAATTGACGACAAGTTTGTTTCGTTAGTGCGTTGTACTTATTCTGGCACGTGCTCGGCCAGCCATCGTTCAACGTCGAGGGCCGCCATACAGCCTGTACCGGCCGACGTAATTGCCTGTCGGTAGTAGTCGTCAGCGACATCCCCCGCTGCAAAGACTCCGTGGATGCTGGTGTGTGTACGGAAGGGCTTTTGCCAAACGATATAGCCCTTCGGGTTAATTTGAACTTTTCCGTTAAGGAACGAAGTGTTCGGCGTGTGACCGATTGCGACGAACATTCCCCCGACCTTTAACTCTCGCGTTGACGAATCCACCGTGTTCTTGAGCCGCAGTCCGGTTACAATTTTTCCATCGCCTTGAACTTCCTCCACGACTGAATTCCAAACCATCTCAATCTTGGGATGCGAAAGCGCTCTGTCTTGCATGATTTTAGAGGCGCGCATCGAATCGCGCCGAACAATCATGTAGATTCGGTCAGCCCCTTTCAGGTTCGCAAGATAGCTGGCTTCTTCCACAGCCGAATCCCCAGCCCCAACCACGGCCAGTGGTTTTCCGCGGAAAATCGGCAGGCCTCCATCACAAACCGCACAGGCGCTGACGCCTTTGTTTTTGTATTTTTCTTCCGATTCCAAGCCCAGGTAATTCGCTCTCGCTCCCGTTGCGATAATGATGCAATGCGTAGAAACGGGTTCCCCGTCGGCGCGGATCACCTTGAATGGTCGTGAGGAAACATCGATGTCGATGATGTCGTCGCCAATCACACGGGTGCCGAAATTCAAGGCCTGTTGTTTCATCAACTCCATTAATTCCAGGCCTTGCACGGCGTAATGGAATTGCCCGTCCTTCTTGTGGTCGGGCGGTTGCGGCAAATTCCAGTGCCGTTCAGAGTCGACGGCACTTTCGACGAAGGCTCGAATGTTTCCAAAGGGAAAGCCCGGATAGTTTTCAACTTCGGTGGTATAAGCGAGTTGTCCCAAGGGAATCATCTCGGGCTTGGCAGTGCCTTCAAAAACAAGCGGATTCAAATTGGCCCGCGCTGCGTAAATCGCGGCCGACCAGCCTGCTGGTCCACTGCCGATAATGACAACTTTTTCTGTCACGAATAGAACTTTCTGTATCGAAAGAAGACGAATTTCGGAAACCGGCAATTATAAAGCCCGTCACCGAATCAGGGCAGTGCACTTGATGAGTCGACTGTCAGCAGGTGGCCCTGCGAAATTCGCTTTAGACCGGTAGCCAACGCGAGAATCAACGCCGCGAATAACGCGCAACCGCTCAACGATGTCAGTAACAAATACTCAGTGCTGCCTTGCTCGATTCCGAAACGACCGAAGAAACTCAAAGTCGAACCGTAATTAAATAAGGCGATCAACAACAGCCCAGCGATCACAAACCGCATCCACGTTGAGAATTCACGGTGAACTTGTCGCGCCCCGACTGCCAATGCGACGATTGGCACGACTAACACGATCAGGTCATAGTAATGCCGATACAACAATGCGTTCATTGTCAGCAGGGAAATCGTTCCCGAAAGACTGGAAACATTCTCCGACCCCGGATGTTTTCGCAAACGCCAGACAATAACAGCCGGAACAAGGCAAACCACCAAGAACAGGGCGACTTGAACTCCTTCACTTGGATTGGCCTTCAACCATTTAGCGATCACGGCGACGATGTCCACCCGAGTCCAATTGAATTCGGGCATCTCAGTCCGATCGGCCATGTGCTGCGATTGTCCATAGCGAATATCTTCGATTAGAAAAGACCACGACTTGTCCGGTAACAACCAAAAATAAATAATCGCGCTGCCTAAAATCGCCAGGGCAACCCCCACCAGCACGGCGCGCCAATGTCCTCGTGCGATCATAAAGATTGCTAATGGGATCGCATAAGTTGGCTTGCAGGCTGCCACCGCCAGCATCGCACCACCCCAACCAGGACGATTGCCCCAATGCAGGGCCAACACCGTCGCTACCGCCAGTTCAAAAGTGAAATAGCCGCTGAACAAAGTCCCATAGCCCGGTCTCGATGTGACGATCAAAATCATCACCGCGGCACACCAACCAACCGAATATTGAATTCCACTGGCACTCAGTGTCACTAGTGCCAAGGCACTCACCAGGCCGATCATGATCGCAAAATAAATCGCTTCACCGGTCTTGAGGTCGATCCAGCCGAACGGGGCATGCAGCAAAAAAGTGGATGGCATGAAAATCGGTGTCGCGCGGTCGACAGGATATTTTTCGGCGTACTCCTGCCCGTAAGGACTCACCTGGTCCTTAATCGCGACGGCCGGCCAATAGATGCCATTGTGAAAGTCGCAATAACCGTAGTTTGTCCCATCCAAGGGGCCGACTTGATGGTAATTGCGCACGATCCGTGTGTTGATCGCGGAGATCAAAGCGATTAACAACAGAACTAATCCGACTGACGCAATTTGATTCCGAAAAATCTTGTCCAAGTCTCTTTTGGCTTTCAACTTTGGGGCGAAGCTACGAGCTGCTCCCCAAAAGGGGCTTCAACTGCGTGATAAAAGTACGATTCGAATGCTTGTTGACTTTAGTCAAATTCCCCGTTTTCGAAAATGCCGACGGGAGTCCGGAAAACCCTTTCCACAATCATTTTCCATCACCAATCGATTCTGAAGCACAGGCCTTTGCTTGAGTGGCCAGTGGAAGCCTATACTCGAGTGGCCTGAATTTCGTGATTGTCGTCAAATTCATTTTCCAGAGCAAAAAACCCCGATGAGTCGATTGGAACGATTAAAGGAAATGCTGGCCGCTGATCCCAAAGATGTTTTCTTGCGATACGCCATGGGAATGGAATTAAAGGGACTGGACCAGCACCCGGAATGCATCGAGATTTTTCAGGGCCTCATGCGGGAGGCTCCACCTCACGTTCCTTCATTTTTTATGGCAGGTCAAGCGCTGGTTGCCAGCGGACTAATTGACGAAGCCCGCGCTGTTCTCCGTGACGGCATTGACGAAGCCCGTCGTCAAAAGGACCTGCACGCCGCCGGCGAAATGAGCGAATTTCTCGCAAGCCTTGGGGTATTCGGTGAGTAGTGCCAGTTGACCTTGTCAGGTACGACTCAGTCATTCTTTTTTTTCATCTGCAACGAATCAAGGCGACCTTGGGCCAACCCCCAGCATGCCAAGTGGGCGAACCAGGCAGGGGAGGGGGCTCCAAATCGGCGCGCTAGTCGATACCGCAGCGCACGCCAATGAGCAGTGGCGTGAAGTCTCCACGACGAGTTGTTTTCGTTCATGCCCAACCGCTGGCCTTGGCCGACAAAATATCTCCAGACATAATTTGTTGTTGCTCGATCGGCTGGAATGATGTGTTGAACTCCGTTTCGCGGAATCCAAGAACCGCGGTGGCCTTTCGCCAGAAGCCGTCGCAACAAGTCCAATTCGTCCTCTCCCATCAACGCCTTGCCACTACGACCGTAGCTCGTGTTGAACCGGAATTGTCGTTGCACCTCGCCGCGCACGGCGAAATTGGCTCCATAGGGTAACCGATCAGAAGTGAAGTCGATCGTTTCGTCGCCTAGGTCCCTTTCCGCGAAGCAACCTGATACAGCCGCCCAATTTTCGGCAAGCCAAGTCGGTCGACCAGAAACGAATTCCGGCTTGATCGCCGAACCCCAAAAAGATACTGACGGACTTGAATCGGCAGCGGTGATGTAATTCGTCAGCCAGTTTGTCGGCACAATCACATCGTCGTCCGTCCACACGGTCAAATCGCCTTTGGAATTTTCAATTGCCCGATTTCGGGCGAAGGAATGACCCTGTTGCGTTTCGTTGAACACCTCGAGGTCCGAGTGGTTCGCCGCGTATTCCTGAAGCATCTCTGGCGTTTGGTCGGTTGAGCGGTTATCAACAACCAGAATTCGGCGCTGACATCCCGGGGGAATCGTCGTGGCACAGACGGACTCGAGCGTACCCTTCAACAGATCCGCCCGATTCCAGGTGCAAATGGCGATTTCGATGAGCTGAGGCATGGGGCGTTCCGTTTTCCAGGCCAGTGCATTGGCATCAGCACTCAATCGATTCCTATTTCGTCAACGAGATCAACCGGTTAGCGAACTCAGCGATCGGATCGACCGAATATTTTTCTCGAATGGACATTCCAGCTTCTGCACCGAGTTCCTGCCATAGCTCTCGTTTTGCCCAAGCCTCTTCCATGGCTTGGTCGAGCAGTTCGATCGTGGCGTATGGGGCAATAAAGCCTGTCTTGCCGGGGCACAACAACTCTGAATTTCGGCCGGTCTCAGTTGTGATGGCAATTCGGTTGCACAGCATCGATTCAACCACGACCAGCGCGGCACCTTCATACCGGGATGGCAACAACAGTGCATGGTTGTCGCGCCAAATGTCCTCGACCTCGCTCAGAAAGCCACCCAGCCGAAGTTTGTGTTCCAAGCCGTGCATGCGAATGAGATCAACGAGTTGCTTTTCGTTCCCTTGATCTTTGCCATAAAAGGTGATTTCGATTGGCCGCTCTCGCCATTTGGGCAGACTCATGACGTCCACTACCAAATCCTGTCCTTTCGATTGAAAGTGAATCCGACCAACGCAAGCTAGTCGGAAAACTCCGTTATCCCATGGCCAGGGAACATTGTTGTCCCGACTGACGTTGAATGGATTATCAACAATCTCGGCGTTGGTCAGCTTCATCGCCAGATTCGTTTCGACCTTGTGTTGATTCTCTTTGGACACAAAGTAAACGCGTTTCGCCTCGGAGTACCAACGGCGGTAGGTATCAATCGTATCGCTATGAATAAAAAAGAAGTTGCTCGCGCTTTGTACGTTGATGGCGTAAGGCACACCGGCGGCAATGCATTCGTCGGCTACGGGAATACGGTCAGGATGATATCCCAAGGTTACGAGCACGGCATCCGGCGAGGTCTCTTCGATCCAGGAAGTGGTGCGCGTCGATCCGCGGATGGCCGAGAATCTTTGTTTCTGGTTTTCCCAAAATGTCAGTGGGCGGTCGCGGAACCAGACGCTCGCTCCATGTCGCTCAAGTTCTTCGAGTTGAAACGCAGCCTTGGGCCACCATTTGAAATTCACCCCGACCTGATGCTGTTGTTCTTGAAGACGTCGCGCGGTGCGATACCACAGCTCTTCGCTGCCACCCCAAGGAACTCCAGACATACAGGAATAGAAACCGAATTTCACAAACAGCTCTTAATTTCGTTTAGTTTAAAAAGGCAAATTCAATTCAATCAGTCGATTTCCAGGCGTGAACGGCAGAGTCTTCAAAATGTTGCAGTCTTTGCAGACTCACCCTCCGAAACGGATCGATGATTTTCGGCCGCGAAATCATAGATTCGTTTCAACAGTGGATAATCGGCATAAAAATGATCGCGCAACGATTCGGGCACTTTTTCATCGTAATTTGACACGTTGAGTTGCGGCAACTCCCGCGGCGGTTTACCCAGAATTTTGGCCAGGTTTGCCAGTGTAACCGGCATATCCTCGAAAATCCCCATGTAAACAAACCGTTTGGACAGGACTTGGGCATAGTTGTCCAGTGTAGCGTCTTGGGGCATGTGGTGAAAAAGCCAATACGGATAAGACTGGAGATATTCTCGAACCGAGGGGAATTGTTTGGAGAAATCGACTTGTTCGCCGCGAAACCAAAAGCGGCCTTCCTTACTTCTGCCTTTGGCAAAAAAGTACATCGAGACAATCAGGTCAAATGGGTCACGCAGGATCGTAAAATACTGGTCGACTTCTGAATAGTAATAGGGCAATCCATATCCACGGCCATGATTGAAGTGACCATGAATACAGCGGACCGTCGGCAGCCAGTTGCCTTGTTCATCTTGAGTGGCAACTTTAGGCAACAAAATATCTTTGGTCTCGTCTTGATTGAGTTTGTAGTAGGTAGGCCCGAACCATTCTTGGAGCAGGCGTACCACGCTGGTCCCGGCACATTTGGGAATGTGCGTGTAGATGATGGGTTTGTTCGGGTCGTACGTTTTCATTCAAGTTTGTGGCAGTCCGCTCCTCGAGCGACAAGTTCTTTAAGTTTGAAAATGGATTGCCACCAGTTGGCTCCTCGTTCGACTCTCCATCAGTGTATTCGAAAGCAAAAAAACTGAGTAGCACAGAGTTCAATCGTTTTTTGCGACGGGTAGGCCAGGATCGTGTTAGATCTCATCGTCTCCGCCGTCCTCAACTGGCGGAGTACCCTTACCGGCGGCGGCACTGTTGCGCCATTTCTTGAGACGTTCTTTCGCGGCATCCAAGCGAGCTTTTGTGTCGTTGTAGCGTTGCTGAAGTTCGTCCAGGCGTTCATTCCTTTCTTCCAACTGTTGCAGTAAACGAAAAAGCTGATCGGGAACTTCGCCCATCCGCTGGATGGCTAGATTCAATTCCAATTGCAATTGTCCGACGTCATTATTCTTAAAGACAGAATTCTCAGGAAACAAATCCGCCATTGAGAAACCGGTCTCCACGCGGGCAAAACCATGATTCGAGTCTGCCAGGATTCGCGGCGGGAATTCCAGTTTTGATTTCGTGCGCCGCGCCTCGTCGCCGATCGCGACCATCTCACTAATCAATTTTAACAATCGTGGAGTTGCTGCGCTCGAGCATTCCAGTTGATCGTGAAGTACATAATTCTGGAACAACATTTTCGCCGTCGGCGGATTGGCGAGTTCGCCCAAGATCGTGTTCAGGTGCTTGGGCGCATTGATCATCCATGCCGCCGGAACAAAATGCGGAGTATTGTGAAAATCCAGGATCGCAGTCGGTCGCCCCTTTAATACGCTTTCCAAAAAGATCGTGGATGGGGTCGTGATCACCGCATCGGAGTTGTCAATCGTCTCCAGCAGCGATGGTAATTCTTCACGTGGCGGACTGGGGGAAAAGCCGAGTTCTTCGTCCAAACCGTCCGTAAGTCGCCATGTGATTTCCGTCGGGCGACCATTAACCAAGGGGTTTCCCTCAAAACGCGATTTGATGTGCGCTAAAGACTCCAAGACGGAAGAACGTTGAGCCTCCGTGAATGCTGGAGTATTCGCGCTACAGATTAGTAGTCGAAACGGACCAGACTTGTTGATCGGAGCGGCAGCCGAATTGACTAGGGAATCCAAACGTGGAAACCCAACGACTTCACATTTTCCAACATTGCCCCAAGACTCGATGATCCGAGCCTGACCCCGACCAATGCACGCCAACTTGTGACCGATGATCGGTTGGAACACTGCGCCATTCGCCAGGTCCGGGTGTTCAAAAATGTTTCGAAACTCCAAAATCCCATCCGCCAAAATCAAAATCGGGATTTGGCGACTCTCATAAATCCTTCTCAGCGCCGTCACTTCATCCCAGCGATAATGCATGTGCGAAATGATGATCCCACAGTCGTCGGGCGGTTGCCAGTGTCCGGGAAATTCGTCGACGATTTCATAGGGAAAAGGCAACTGCGGCAGCCAGCTTTGGTACAGTCGGCTTTCGAGAGCGAATCGGCAGAGAATGTAAGCTTTGATTTCTGCCATTCAATTTTGAGTTTCTTTGGACCAGCTACAAGCTTCGAACGGGTGACATCACGAATGTGCCGATTATCGTATCAAATCAACTGGTGGTCCAGATCGCGAACGCCTATCGATTCATACTTCGGGCACGCAATCTCAATTGCTGAGCCTCCGACCGCAGACGATCTGCCAAGTCATACAACTGGGCATCTTCCATATCGCTGGCGATCGATTCCATGCCCCGCGCGAAGTGTCGGAGGCGATCCAAATTAACCGGTTGATGAGCGGGGTGCGGTGACCCTGGCAGCGGATTCTGGTTGAAGCCGTTTTGGACCTGCGAAAATGCGGTGTTGTTAGGGCCACGTTGCGCGAGATTGTCAGGGCCAAGTTGCACGTGATTGTTAGGGCCATTTTGTACGGGAATGTCAGTAACACGTTGCAAGGGAATGTTAAAGCCACTTCGCATTTGAGGTTCTTGAATGCTTCTACCGACCGCTGGTAATCGAAGATCTGTTGGAGGATCAATGGCCTTAGGTTCTTGATTGACCTCGTTTTTTTGCAGTCGTTCGAGTTCTTGGGTAAAGGTCTGTTCGGCAGCTTGCGAGAGTCCTGAGTCAGAAAGGATCGTGCCAACACCACCACCTAATCTCGCACGTAGCTCAAGAATTTCCTGGCTGGCGCCTGAGGGTTTTTGTTGGGCCGCCGGCAGATTTGATTGCTGAACCGGTTCTTGGCAAATTGGACTCGCAGCAGTTGACCAAGAAATCAAAAAAACGGTGGCGATAATGACGCTAACAGATCGAAAATTGCACATCGAACTTCTCCTGAGTTAAGTTGGCAGAATTCTATCTCGCATCGACAAAACGACCCAAGGTCTCTCGACGGGTTGCCGCTAGCATTTGGCCTTATGACAGCGTTCATCCGAATCGGTATAGGGAACTTGGCTCGTCTGGAGTAGCTTTTGTCCACGTCAAATGAAATTGTGTCGGCCGTTGACGGATCGTTTTGAAAAATTCAAACGGACCAAGCGAACTTTCGGGAGCAAGGTCGCGTAGATCAACGATTCGAGAGGTCAGGGATTGACTTCTGCCGATTAAGACTCAATCACGAGGAGCAGGGGCATGGAAGCTCGGCGCGCACTGTTTGTTTTTGTTGCGTTAGTTGTTTTTGGGTCGACGCTTTCGGCTCAAAATCTCTATCAAGTTCAGTCGAAAAACTTTGTCGTCTCGGCCACTGATGAAGTCTTGGCGCGACAGGTGGCTCATCAAGCGGAACGATACCGTAAAGAACTTGCCGTAGAATGGCTTGGCCACGAGTTGCCAGATTGGAACCAGAAGTGTCCAATTCGAGTCGAGCTGGCTGCCCAATCGGGAGGTGAAACAACGTTCGCGTTTGTGGGGCCTCCCGGTGCTTCGCAGCCAGTCGAATGGTCAATGAAAATTTTCGGCCCGGCAAATCGTTTGCTCGATGCCGTGCTGCCGCATGAGGTCACACATACCATCTTTGCGACTCATTTCGGCCGTCCTTTGCCACGCTGGGCGGACGAAGGCGCGTGCACCACGGTCGAGCACGAATCAGAACGCAAGAAAATTCAGGCGTTGTTGCTGGAATATTTGTCGGCCAGACCTTCGAAGGGTATCCCTTTCAATCAACTGTTTCAGTTGATGCAATATCCCGACGAGATGTTGCCGCTGTACGCCCAAGGCTATTCGCTCGCACGTTTTCTGATTCTGCAAAAGGGACGCCGCCACTTCGTCCATTTCGTGGAATCCGGACTCGCACGGTGTCCAGAAATCATGACGCCCCAAGCTTGGGACGCTGCAGTTGAAGAATATTATGGATTCCAAGACTTGTCCGAACTGCAGGTTTCGTGGGTAAAATGGGTGAAGGATGGAAGCCCCGAGTCGATTGCCTCAACAGCGGTCGCGGCCAATCGTAAGCCGGAAGACGGGCAGAAGTTCGCGGTGCGGAGTGCAAACCAATTTGTAACCGCTCCCGCCGATGTCGAACAAAAGACTTGGTACCATCAACAAATGCAGTTTGGTGATGAGCGGCCAACGCCTGTTCGCCCAACAAGAAACGATGACAACACCGTAATTTCCGCCGACCAATGCGACTTGATCCAAGGCCGACCAAGTTCGCGACCGACACCGACCGACGCCCAAACGTTTTGGCGTTGATTCTAAACAAGATGATTTGGCATGTTGACCTTATTTCAAGAATTGTGGCGACGGTCAAATCACTTCAAACGATATCTCGACGCCTACGGACTTGATCAAGCGACCAAGCTTAATTGTCTAGAGGATGCGATAAGACGGCAGTTACCGTTGGGGCAAGTGACGCTCGTCATCTCGCATTTTCCCGAGACTTTTTCCCGCCTGCAACAATTCTTCGACGAACGCTCGATTGAATACCAAGTTGGGGCACGCACGGTGTCGCATGAACAAATTCGTTTGCATGCGGAACGGCACATGAATGAAGTTTTGTTGGTCTTGGCGGAAACACTTAAAACTTCAACGTCAAACCCCTCAACCGACTTGCCGCAGCGGCTTGAGATTGCGGCGATTGCTGTCGAACGCTATCCAAGGCCCCAAAACGATTTGGCGATTGAGGACTTTTGCCGAAGCCTCCCGTATCGTTCTAGACTGGGATATTTCCTGGCAATGGACGATCCCACCGTTCGCAATGCCGTCGGCGACAATTTAATCGAGCTGATGAAACAGCTGGGAATGAAACCCGCAACGATGATTTCCAGCGAGATGATGAATAGCCGCATTAACCGGTCGTTGAATCGGCGTTATGCTGATCTCCGCAATGAAGTCCTCTCCGATTCGGTTGCGGACTGGTTTTTGCAAAATAAACCCATTGAAACGACCCCCGAAGCATGACAAAGATTGTCTTCCTCGATCGCGAAAGCCTGATCGCCAATGTCCGGCAGCCTCAATTCCCACATCAATGGTTCGATCATTCGGCGACCGACGTGTCCGAAGTAGTCGAACGACTTCAGGGGGCCCAAGTTGCGGTTAGCAACAAAGTTCCTCTAATGGCCCAAAGCCTCGCACAGTTGCCCGAACTGAAGTTCATTGCGGTTGCTGCGACGGGCACCAACAATGTGGACCTGGCTTATTGCCGTGAACATGGAATCTTGGTCAGCAACATTCGAGATTACGCCACGCATTCGGTCCCTGAGCACGCGTTTGCTTTGATGCTCGCGCTGCGACGGAACTTATGGGCTTACCGCGAAGACCTCGCGCGTGGTGAGTGGAATCGGTCGCCGAATTTTTGTTTGCTGGGCGCACCAATCAGTGACCTGCACGGGACCACATTGGGGCTCGTTGGACGCGGCTCATTGGGTGGCTCAGTGGCGAAGATCGCCGAGGGATTTGGCATGCGAGTTCTGACCGCCGAGCGAAAAGGACAAGTGCAGATTCGCGACGGCTACACCAGTTTTGAACAGGTCTTGGCCGAAGCCGATGTTTTGACATTGCATTGTCCTTTGAATCCCCAAACCCAAAATTTGATTGGCGAAGCCGAGTTAAGGTCAATGAAATCGAGTGCCCTGTTGATCAACACCGCGCGCGGAGGTTTGGTCGACGAGACGGCTTTGATTCGGGCGTTGCAAGAAGGTTGGATTGCCGGAGCGGGTTTTGATGTTTTGTCCGTCGAGCCGCCTCGCAATGGCCACCCGCTTCTCGATCTGCAATTGCCGAACTTTATTCTCACTCCGCATGTTGCCTGGACCAGTCGCCAAGCCATGCAGGCGTTGGCGGATCAACTGATCGACAATATCGAAGCCTGGTCGACTGACCACCCGCGCAATTTGGTTTAATCGCAGTTCAATTGCAACACCTGTGTCCGAAGTTGGAGGGTTGCTGGTATTTGCCGCAACCATCCATCATGATAAAAGCGTTCAACACGGTTCATTTCCAAAGGCATTTCTATGAAGCCATTCAATTGTTTGATTGTTTTGATCATTCTTTTCGCGATGGACGGTGCAACTCCGATTGCAAATGGGCAAACGGTCGAATCGCCGCTAATTGCTGAGAAATGTGAGACACTTTGTGCAACCCCGGATGCTGCCTGGCGCTCGATCCCCTGGGAGTTGGATTTGCTCAAGGCTCAGCGTCTGGCTATTGAGAAATCCAAGCCAATTTTTATTTGGTCCATGGATGGTCACCCCTTGGGATGCACGTGAAACAACGGTGTGCTCGACCGTGAGTCGACTTTCGCAGACAAAAAAATCGTGGCCATGTTGAAGGAAGATTTTGTTCCGGTCGCCATTGATCAGTGGTACACCCGCAGACAAAAAGACACCGAAGGGGACTTCTACCGTAAGATTGCCGGCCAAGGCCCACGCAATGATTTCAAAGCGACTACTCAGGGCCTGTACATTGCCGATCCCGCCGGCAAATTAATTGCCTACAACAACAATCGCGGTCCGGAGCGAATTCGCAAACTGCTGGAAAGCGCTCTTGCAAACTACACGGCACCGGATTGTGAACCGCTTGACGATGAGAAAATCGACCAAGCATACGACCCCAAACTTCCAGTGGGCGCAGCGGTCGTGCGCTGCGGAACCAAAGTCGAAGGGGGCTACGAAAAAACCGACGACCAATGGCAACAGATTTTCCAGAAGTCGGTAGCTCGCGACAACCTTTGGATTCTAAAATCCGAAATTGAAGCTCTTGCCAAGAACGAAATGCCCCCTTCCCTGGCGCGGCGGATTGCCCGGTTCCACTTGACCGACAACACACGTGGCCAGCCGCCGGTTTGGGACAAGAAGGACGTTAAAGACCTTGCGATTAAGATCGAGGACGGGAAGGTGACCGGAAGCGTGCATCTGGAGAACGAGAATGGCTCGCGTGGTTATATTGCGAAGCTAACTGGTGTTGTCACAATGGCTGATGGAGTTCTCAAGTGTTTTGATGTGGTTGCCAAGGGCGAGTACTGGGGCGCCGGACAATACACGCTTAAGCCGCCATCGGGCCGGTTCCCGTTAGTGGTGGCATTTCGACTGCCGACCGAGCCTGACACCGCGGACCTGATTCCGCCGCATGGTTCGCGCGGCTGGCTAGACGGCTATCTAAATCCGGATCGATAGGCATAAAGTGGTTTTCAAATTAAGTCTTGGGATTCACTTTCGAATTGGCCGCTAATGAAAGTTTTGATCGCTCCCGACTCGTTCAAAGGTTCACTCACGACTTTCGAAGCTGCCCACGCAATGGCGGATGGAGTGCAGCGGGCACTGCCTACTGCGGAAATCAAAACTTTTCCCATGGCCGATGGGGGTGAAGGAACGCTGGCCGTTATCGTGGCGGTTTGCGGCGGGACGGTGAAATCTTGCAAGGTCGCTGGAGTCGACGGGAAACCAATCGCTGCAGAATTTGGCTTGGTTGAGATTGGGGGAGTGACCACGGCGGTCATTGAAATTGCTCAGGTCGTCGGGATTACAAAATTGAGCGACCAGTCGCCGCCAGTCGAGCGTAGAACAACATTGGGAATTGGCGAGTTGATTCTGGCCGCAGTTGATGCTGGGTGCCGCAATGTTTTGGTGGGACTCGGTGGATCCAGCACGAATGATGCGGGTGTTGGGTTGTTGTCTGCGCTCGGGATCAGGTTTTTGGATGCCGCCGGCAATGAACTTGATCCTTGTCCGACTGGATTGGGACGCGCGGCTCGGATTGATGCAACGAGTTACGATCGCCGAATCGGCGAGTTGAAAATCACCATTCTTTCCGACGTTCAAAATGTTCTGGCGGGTGAACGCGGCGCGACGGCAGTATTCGGCCCACAAAAAGGGGTTCGTGCAGAACAGGTTGAACCGATGGACTCGCTGTTGCGCAGAATCGGACGCCTCGGCGATGAATGGGTTGGCCGGCCAGTCTCGCAATTGCCAGGCTCAGGCGCAGCGGGCGGGCTAGGGTGGGCCCTCCAATTGATCGGCGGCGAGTTTCGTTCCGGCGCCGAAATGATTTGCGAACTCAACGGCTTCGATCAAGCAGTAAAAACGGCCGATTGGGTCATCACCGGCGAGGGACGTAGCGATCAACAAACGTTGGATGGAAAGGCACCAAGTGTTATCGCTCGCAAAGCCCGTGACGCAGATGTCCCAGTCACGCTGCTCTCCGGCTCGCTTGATTCAGCCGCGATTCCGGCATTGTCCGAGTTGTTCACCGGAGGCTGCTGGTCTGCAACTCCACCAACCATGAATCTCAAACTCGCTATGGAATCTGCTGCCGAATTGCTGAAGCTTCAAGCCCAGAAAATTGCCCTTGCGCAAAACTCGGCGCGAGGCACATGAATCGGCCTAAATCAGAGGGCTTGTTTCCAAAAGAAAGTACGTTTTGATTTTGCCGTTGGCCAGCTACCAAACGATGTCGCCTTCCACAAACATGTCGCCATCGGATTTCTTTTGCGGGGTGCCGCTGTCGTCGTCGCAGTCGGGACCAACGCTGTAAAGGACATAGCCGTCGGGCGTGATTTTGTAAAGAAATTGAGTGTTGCTGAACGGGTCCTCTAACAGACTTGGTTCCTCAAGGATTTCGAGCAGCTCATTCAATGCCGCGGGCAATTTCTGATTTCGTCGATTGAAAATCTCGACAGCAATTGCGATCTTCGCCATCCGTCGCAAGGCCATCGCCTTGTGCATTGCCGCAAAATAGTTGTCCAGGTTCAAGTCCTCAGAAAACAAAAATTTCTTGAGAAGCGGCTTGTTGTTCAGCGAATTCGCCGCGTCTTTCGTATACGGAATCATCTTCGGAAAATTCCGAGATCGACTTTGATTGACGACTCTGTCAATTTCGTCAAGGTTTTTGATTTCGTGGCGAACGCACAGAGCCCGATAGATAGGCAGCGGCAGTTTCGGACGCTGTTCAGGCTTCATTTCGATAAAATTTGGGACCCAATCGTCCCACGATTCGGTGTTCGCCAATTCCGCATACATGTGTAGCACCGTTGACTCGAAAGTTCGCAGCGAACGCTCAACGCACCACAAATAATCTTCAGGTGGATTCCATTCTATCTTTTGCAAGTCGTCGACCGGAAATTCTGGCTCGCAAAGCAGTATTTTCAATAAGTCGAAAGTGCTTTTTTCGCTGTTACCTGCAATGATATCCGTAATCATGAAAGGTTCTTTCAAGCCATGTTCTGTCAGTCGAATCAATGCTTGAATATCTTCGGTTGCCGAATTCCAATCTTTATCGGCGATTGCAAGCTCTCCATGAATTCGAAGTAGTCTTCCAGCGTAGTTGTTGCGTTCGACTTCGGGCAACAAGATATCGAACGTCAGGTAGCCGAATGGGCGTGGAACGTAATAGCCGGGTAATTTCACAGCGCGTATCACGATTCCACGAAGATCCTCGACTTTCTTCAGCTCAACTCTGAGAACAGGATCTTTGGGATCAAGCCTTTTTCCATCAAACGTTTGATCCATGTATGTGCGAAGCGGTACCAATCGGTTACCATTCCAACCTTGCAAACCAATCAACTCGGCCCGGCTCAATTCATAAGCGGCATTCTGCTCATTCGGAAGTTTCTGCGGAGCCCAAGCCATCCCAATGGCCGAAGCACGCATCTGGATTGCTCGCAGACGGTCGCGAGCAAACGCGTCGATTCCCTGAACCGTTACAACAATCGCAACGCCGACGACCAGAAACGCAAGTAACAACCAACTTTGATTCCACTGCGCCGCGACAGCAGCCCCTGTGGATTCCACGCGTCGCTGACCGATCACGCCCATACAGCAATTGCTGACGAGCAAGGCACTCGCGGTGATCCAGCTCGCGATCGCAAGGTCAGAATTTCCTGGAGGCAATCGCGAAACAATTTGCCAAACGCCAAAGAAAAATGCGACCGGTGGCATGACCGTCAAGAAAATTCCGCTGTAACGAATCCACGGCCATCGACTTCGCGCAAGCCAACTCCAACCCCACGCCATTGCCAGCGTGAGTGCCAGAAAAACTTCGAAGAAAAGGGCATACATCGCCATGGCCCAAGTATAGCAACCACTTCGCTGGTAAACCCCAGTCGAATCCAAGAAACAACCTGACCTTAATTTTTGAAGTCGCGATTTTGCGTCCAGCAAGGCGCTATCGAAAGACAAACAACGAAGTTCGCCAATGCGTCGAGAGAAATCCGGGTGCCACTTGAAGAATAAGTCAGCAATGCGACGGAAGTTATCGTGGATTCTTTGGCATTTAAAAACAAAAAACCCGTTGGCGGACCTGGCTTGTGTCCGACCAACGGGTTTTCGTTATCAAAATAGTAGTTGCTTTTGCAAGCGTGATCTCTGCCATTAATTCGAACCGACGAATCGGTTCGAGTTTCACAAGACCTAGCCCCACGGATAAATCTGCTTGTGTCACCACATTGCAGAAAGAATATCCTTAGAAAGGAGGTGATCCAGCCGCAGGTTCCCCTACGGCTACCTTGTTACGACTTAGTCCCAATCATCGAGTTGACCTTCGGCGCTAGCCCCCTTGCGGTTAGCATCGCGACTTCGGGCCCCCCCAACTTTCGTGGCTTGACGGGCGGTGTGTACAAGGCTCAGGAACACATTCACCGCGGTATGCTGACCCGCGATTACTAGCGATTCCAGCTTCATGCAGGCGAATTTCAGCCTGCAATCCGAACTGAGCAGAGTTTTTTGCGATTTGCTCGACTTTACAGTTTTGCGTCGCTTTATACTCTGCATTGTAGGACGTGTGCAGCCCTGGACATAAAGGCCATGAGGACTTGACGTCATCCCCACCTTCCTCCGGTTTAACACCGGCGGTCTCTCTAGAGTCCCCGCCATAACGCGCTGGCAACTAGAGACAAGGGTTTCGCTCGTTAAGCGACTTAACGCGACATCTCACGACACGAGCTGACGACAGCCATGCAGCACCTATGTAAGAGCTCCCCGAAAGGCACCCCTTCTTTTCGGAAGGGTTCTCAAACACTTCGAGCCCAGGTAAGGTTTTTCGCGTAGCCTCGAATTAAGCCACATCCTCCACCGCTTGTGTGAGCCCCCGTCAATTCCTTTGAGTTTCAGCCTTGCGACCATACTCCCCAGGCGGAGTACTTAACACTTTCGCTACGTCCGAGAGGATGTGGGGGTCCCCTCGGACTAGTACTCATCGTTTACAGCTAGGACTACCGGGGTATCTAATCCCGTTTGCTCCCCTAGCTTTCGTGCCTCAGCGTCAGTAAAGACCCAGTGAGCCGCTTTCGCCACCGGTGTTCCAGATGATATCAACGCATTTCACCGCTCCACCATCTGTTCCGCTCACCTCTGTCTCACTCCAGCCATATGGTTTCCAATGCCATTCCACGGTTGAGCCGTGGTATTTCACATCAGACCTTCATGGCCGCCTACGCACCCTTTAAGCCCAGTGATTCCGAATAACGTTTGCACCACTCGTATTACCGCGGCTGCTGGCACGAGTTTAGCCGGTGCTTCCTCCTAGGATCGCTCAAAATTTGCTCCCCTACGACAGCGGTTTACAACCCGAAGGCCTTCATCCCGCACGCGGCGTCGCTCCGTCAGGGTTTCCCCCATTGCGGAAGATTCTCGACTGCAGCCACCCGTAGGTGTCTGGGCAGTATCTCAGTCCCAGTGATGCGGGTCGTGCTCTCACACCCGCTACCCATCTTCGCCTTGGTAGGCTATTACCCCACCAACTAGCTAATAGGACGCAGACCGCTCCTCGGGCGATAAATCTTTGGTCCGGAGACATTATCTGGTATTACCGTCAGTTTCCCGACGCTATCCCTGACCCGAGGGCACGTGATCTACGTGTTACTATCCCTTTCGCCGCTTTCATCCTCATTGCTGAAGAATCGCGCTCGACTTGCATGCCTAATCCACGCCGCCAACGTTCATTCTGAGCCAGGATCAAACCCTTCAATTTGTATGCATGCTGAATCAGTTCCGAAGAACTAACTCAGACGACTAGCCAAATGAAAAATGTCTGACCGTTGTTTGATTTAGTTGAGTCCGAAAACCCAACCAAATCGAATTGGTTTACTTGGTCTTGTGCTGGCTGATCATTTCAAAAGAAATGACTAAATAAGAGATCACTACTAAATTGTCAAAGATCAAATGCGAGACAGTTTCCTGAATCGCGAGTCGGCAATCTTATGCATTCGGTTTTGCTTGTCAACGGCGTTCACAAAAAATCAAAAAGATTTTTCGAACCTCCAAAGAATTGGAGGTTGGCCAGAAAGAATTGCGAATGACGCAACTGCCTTAACTCTTTGAGACAATGTAGCAAACCAGTATGGAAAGAGCAAACGGGTTCGAGCGTTTTTTTGAACAGCCCTCCCAAGTAACAATAATTCGACTAAAAATTGCCCATTTAAGCGGCTTTCCGAGTGCTGTTGTGCCAATTGGACGCACCTTGTTTTTTGTTGAACACAATTGATCGCGGTCTTTCTAAAAT
>JBEBGH010000646.1:0-1575 GCA_040081565.1 Pirellulaceae bacterium | reverse complement strand
CACGCCTCGGAGAGGCGTGCGACGTAAACCGACGTGATTTCGATAGTCGCACGCCTCTCCTAGGCGTGATTCCTAGATTCACAATCTTCCCACCTTGGCGTGACTCGCTTGACGACCGAATCGCGACCTCACCAACCCTTATTCAATTCCTCCCTCCGCAACCCCAGCCGCTGGTCGTGCATCACCGATCAGCGAGCGCAATGCAACCATCATCGTTGTGAAAACAAAAAGTTGTGGGACCCAGAAGACGAACACTCCCATCAGGCCGCGGGTGAAATCGCGGATTCCCGTGAGCTGTTCACTGACGATTCCGGCCACCACGATCATCGACAAGCCAAACAATAGCCCCACCACATCTCCCGTTCGAGCCGGTAAACGCCGCAGCAAGAGGCTGAGCCAGCCGATCAGCAATGGCCCCACCAAGTAAATGGTTTTGAGCATCGCCGTACCCCAATCCAAAGCTGGGCCAGCAACCGCCAACACGGCCGCGACGACGACGGTCATTAGAAGTAGTTCCCCAATATTGAATTGAAAAAACTGACGCCGCGGCGACGATGCTGACCTTGGAGCGTCCATCAGTTGGATCCGGCTAAAGCACCAAGCAATGGCCGAGGCACCGATTACGGCCACCAGGATATTTGCGAACAGATTACCCCAACGCAAAACCGGATCTGGATAAGAAAACCCATTGTGCCAGATCAAAAATGGAAATCCGATTCCGACCGGTTGATCATCGCGAGTGCCGAGCAAGTTTCCCCAGCCCGACGACCAGTAAAAGTAAGACAAACAATTGGCTGTTGCAAACAGCATCAAACCCCAACCGAGCCCCAGCCCAAAACGCGTTGACATCGTTTGCTCCCGGTCGCTTTTGGCAGCCGCCAAATTACCTCGAATTCAATACCCACAATTTCGGTTGCTTCGGTTCAAGGCCAAATAAGCCAGCCAAATGCTGCAACCCTTGAATTGCCCGATGTACCAGAGTTGATATCCAAAAAATATGATCTCAAAAACACGTTACCGGCACTACGTTTCATCGCTTTGTTCGCTGCGAATTGAGTATCGTATCTATCGTTTCAGGATCCAGTCTCGCATCGAGAACAGCGTAAATGTCGACGCAATCCTCGTTGAGAATGTAGTATATCGAGAACGGAAAGCGCTTCGACAGGGAGCGGTGGAACCCACGGTAGACTTCATGGATACCAGCATAAATCCGCAACGATTCGATCTCAGAAGCAAGGCAGTCGTTGAAATAAGTACCGAGCCCTGATTGTTGCGATTCATAGAAATCGGCGCCGATCTCCAGATCTCGTTCGGCCTCAGGCAGAAGCCGTATTTTCATTTCAGTCGATCCCTCAGGCGTTCCTTCGCCGCATCCCAGTCCACAAATGCTGTTCGCCCCTCTTTCACGGCAGCCAATCGGGCGGCCAGCACGTCTCCTTGCCATTCTGGTGGTGGGACATTCGTTGGTTGCTTCGAGAGATCCTCCCAAAGGCGCTCCATTAACAGAAGTTTTTCTGAGAGCGAAAGCAACTCAATCGGTATCGTTGTTAAATTGTTCATATCATTATCTTACAC
>JBEBGH010000319.1:0-6397 GCA_040081565.1 Pirellulaceae bacterium | reverse complement strand
CCCATCGCAACTCCGTTGAAGCTGGTCGCAGACTTGCCATTGAAGATGCCGCCAGACACGAAGGCACACCCGAAATTTCTGGATAGTTTCCGTTTCGAAGATGGTGAAATCGTATTTTCACCAAAGGGGGATGCGTGTGTCACCCATACTCCTGGCAGCGTTAACAAATCAATGACGATTGCCGACCTCAAACCAGGATCAAGTCATTTCCCGGTTTGGTATGCTTATGGCACTGCGAGGCAAGCAAAATTGGAAAGTTGGGCATTTACTCCGGAGAGCGTCCTTTTTGTTGACTACCAACCCTCCGGAACACCTTCGGAAACTTGGTTCCTTTCGGCAACGGTAGATCCTGGAAGCGGACGTCTCGTGATCAATACTGCCCAAGGCCCCAGACCGTTGGCAATCCTGGGTTTTGGCATTAACCCGGATCAAAAATCGATTGTCGCGTTGGCTGGCGAATATGACAGGAAGCATACGGGTAGCAGTAGTATAATCCAATCCGCAGACTATGTTGTGCTGGAATATCCCTCGGGAAAACTCGTCAAGACCTTGGCAAAAGATGTTGACCCTATCTCGTCACCTCGGATTGCTTTTTCCAGTTCCGGCCAACGGGTGGCCATGCTGGTTAAACACAAGATTCAGGTCTGGGATATCCAATCCGGCGAGGAACTGATTCTCGGTGAGGACCTGAATTACGGCCGGTTTTGGTTGATTGATGATGGTCGCACACTGGTGGTTACACGCAGTGGCACCATTCGGGGAATCGATCTGGAAACGAATGAAGATGCATTCGTTTGGAGTCCCGAGGACAGGCAGTCGGGAAAGCCATCCGCGATTGATTTTTCGCATGACGGAAAATATGCGTTATGCGGCAGTAGTACTGGCGAAGTAACCTTGCGGGATTCTCATACCGGAACCGTTATGCTGCGGCATGCTGCCTTTGACGGAGCGGTGGCTGCTGTTGGAATTTCGCGTGACAGTACTCAGATTGCAGCGGCCAATGCCGACCGGACATTGCGGGTATGGAAGCTGGGAACAATTACCAACCCGGAAACTGTGGTTACGAAAACAATTGAAGTCGATTCCGGCAAATAGCGGATCGGCTGGATTGTTTACGGCAGGTTTTTTTGAATGAGCGATTTTTGTTTCGATACATTTCCTGGAATATTGAGTTTCCATCATGCCACATACTGACCCATCCTTGTCGATTGCCCAGAGAATTGATTTGGCTTGCGATCGTTTTGAATCCGAATGGAAGGCAGGCAAACATCCAAGAATCACGGATTTTGTCTCGGCCGCACGCGAATCGGACCGTGTGGAGCTCCGCCAAGCACTGCTGGCAATTGAACTGGAGCTTCGGGGTCGCAGTGAAGCTGATACCTCTGTGACTCAAAGTAGCGTGCGAGCTCCAGTCGATGTTTCGCTGGCTGCTACAGCCTTGCATGCCCCGACGTCATCCGATGTGCTGAAAAAAATTGGGCGATTCGATCTACGTGGTGTATTGGGTTCCGGCGCGTTTGGAAAGGTGTATCGCGCATTTGATTCGAAACTGAACCGGGAAGTGGCAATCAAAGTCCCCATGGATTCGGCCGTCAAGACGGATGCAGAAAGAGTGCAATTCCTGAAAGAGGCCCGCGCAATTGCCACCATTAATCACCCCAATGTTTGTCAGGTCTTCGAGGTCGGTGAGTTTGAGGACCGGCCTTACATTGTGATGGCACTTGTTCCCGGATTGTCACTTGCGGACGCCCTGAAATCGCGCAAGACGCCACTTCCGCAGAAGCAGGTTGCCCTGATTGTTCGCAAGATCGCTGCGGCTCTCGCGGCGGCTCATGAAAAAGGAATTGTCCACCGCGATCTCAAACCAGCCAACATCATGTTCGACCGCGACCGCAAGGACATCGTCGTTATGGATTTCGGCCTTGCGCGTGGGCCGCAACTCGCTGATGCGCGCAGTACCCAAAGCGGTGTGATCATGGGCACGCCAGCCTACATGTCCCCGGAACAGGCTCGCGGTGATGCCAAAGGGGTTGGCCCTTCAGGAGATGTGTTCAGTTTGGGAGTAATCTTGTATGAAATGCTCACCGGTTGTCGACCGTTCACTGGAACCGCGACGGAAGTCATAGGCCAGATTTTGCACGTTGAACCAGAACGGCCTTCGAAACGTTGCGTCGGAGTTGATCCGCGAATGGAATCGATCTGTCAGAAGGCGATAGCAAAAGATCCTGCCGCGCGGTATTCGACGATGAAGGATTTTGCCGCTGCGATCGATACGGTGTTGCGGGGAAATACGACCCCTTTGTCACCTGGGGAAACGGCCAGGACAGAAGAAACGCGAGGATTGGGCGAACGGGAATCCGCGGGCGATACAAATCTGGCAGACGTCTTTGCCGTAATGTCCGCCGAGCGAAAAAAATCGCAAGCCGAAACGGCGGCTGTCGTCGAAGCCGCGATTCGAAAGACGCACACTCCTCGTTGGATTTTCATTGCCCTGGGACTCATTGGGATTTTTGGGATCGCGACGTTGGCCGGTCTGATTTTTTTCACCAAGTCAGGCCCGGTCACGGTTACCGTTGAACTAAACGATATTGACCTGACCGATCAATCACTTTCGTTTTTTCTGGATGATCAACCGATATCCGCCGAGGCCCTGGCCAACCCGATCGAACTCAAACCTGGCGAGCACATTCTCGTTGTGAAGCGCGGCGATGCAGTGGTGAAGCGAATGCGTTTGAATGTCACGGGTGGCAAAAATCCAGGAATTAAGGTGAAGGATATTACGCCGGAAACATCACCCAACCAAAACATTGTCTGGTCCACTCTTATCCGCTCGGCTGAGGAATTGATCGAAGGTGATACGATGAGCAAGAATGCGGACGGACGAAGTGTGAAATTCCAGGACGGCATGTTGATACTGAATGGCGCGAATGCGTCGTTTCGGCCGAAGTTCTCCGGCAAGAACTATATCGTTCGGGCAAAAATTCTTCAGTTTTCCGGGCAGAACGTGATGTTTAATGTTCGGCGTCAGCCCGGAAGAGGATACGCGGCCTGGTTTAACAACCCGGATCCCGGTCTGGATTGGCCGACTTATGGACTGGGAAAGAGTATGCCCGGGACTCCGTACACTGGCCTGGATGGGACCATGCGGCGCGTTTCCGATGATTTTCCGTTCGAATTTGCAGTCGCTGCTTTTGGCGATGAGATTACCATCTTCGTCAACGGAGTTCGCGTCATTCATTATAAGGACACTGACTCGGCGGAAGGGAGCGTTTCCTTCGCACTGACCGGCGACAGCCATGCGATTCTGCGCGATCCCGAGATTTGCCTGTTGGATGGCACCGAACTCACACCCGCCGACATCTTTCCGCAAAAGGAAGACGCCAACCTCAATCGCGCGCTAACGCCGGAATTCCTGACCGATGAACTGAAAAAAGGAAATCTTGTGAAGAACGGGTCTTTTGAGAATTCCGAAAAGCCCATGTGGAGTGGCGATTCGTGGCGTAAACGACCGGACTGCTGGCGCATTGTTTCTGGCCAAAGCCGCGGAGGCCAAATGTCTCTCCATATCAACAATCCAGAAAGCGACGACGTCACCGTTACCCAAACGGTGGCCGTCAAACCCGGGAAACGCTATCTCCTGTCTGGTTGGGTTAAGACTGAAAACGTGCGTGCGCTCGAGACCAAGTCGCACGGAGCCTACCTTTACGTTTCGGGTGGTTACGACGTGCAAAAAACTAATCTCGAAGGAACCAAAGATTGGACATATCAAGCCATTGTGTTCCGGTCGCTCAATCGAAACTCCGTTTCGATTGCTGCGAATCTTGGAAACTTTGCCAGCACTGCGACCGGTAAGGCCTGGTTCGACGACTTGTGCGTGATCGAATTGCCTGAACCAACAATTCGATCTGGGGTTGAGGCTGCAAGCATCAAGACCACTCCGGCATTGCCGATGGTTGGTTCCGATCGTCGAGCGGCGGAATGGGCGATCCGTGCCAATGCACCAGGTATTTCAATCTTGGCCGACGGGGTCAAAGTCGAAATTCCCAAAGGTGGAAAACTCCCGGACAGCCCATTCACCGTTATCGCCATAAACCTGTCTCAGTGTGCCGGTGTAACCGACGAAGGAATAGATCGGCTGAAGGGATTGAAAGACATCAGGGGGTTGGATATCGGATATACGTCGATTAAGAGGCTCGACTTCCTCGATGAACTGTTGACTTTGGAACATTTGGTTTTGAGTCAAACCAACATTGATGACGCTTCGTTAGTCCATGTGAAACGGCTCAAAAACCTGCGTTTGTTGTACCTTCATACCTATTGGGGCGTCGGAAACGTCACCGATGCCGGTATCGAGAATCTCAAAGGGTTGAGCGAGCTTCGCTCTTTGGAAATTTACGGGACGCGGACGACGGATGCTGGCCTTGCGCATCTCAGTGGCTTAAGCAACCTGGAATATCTGGCCTTCGGAAGCATCGAAAACAAATCGGAAATTACGGATCGCGGCCTTGCACATCTCGCCGGCTTATCCAATCTTAAACACCTGAGAATCAACGCGACGCAAATCACTGACAGTGGCCTTGAACAAATCAAAAAGCTGCCGAATTTGCAGGTGTTGCAGTTGGTTGGAACAAAGATTACCGATGGCGGACTCCAACACCTGGGGCAATTCCCCGCACTGAAAGATCTCTATCTCCAGGGCACCACCGTTACTGACGCCGGATTGGAACACTTGAAGAGTTTGTCGAATCTCGAAGCATTGCATCTGGAGGATACAAAGGTCACAGAAGCCGTGCTGAAATCACTTCAGGCGGCATTACCGAATTGCAAGATCAGCAAGTAACGTTTAGCGGCCTGAAATCAATTAATCACAACAAACGCAAATGGGCTTCAGCGAAAGGACTTCCGATGATCCGCATTCTGACTGTCATCCTCATCTGTCTCACGGCTTCGGTTGGGTGCAACCGATCCAACAACGCTTCTTCCGAGAAAGCAATCGCTGAGAATCAAGATGGCGTGACGGAAAAACTGATCGGTGTCTGGCGGTCGTCAATCTGACCAATACCCCTGACGCTGGCAGGCAAAAAGGCGCTGAAGTCAGCCTTTACTCAATGATTTAACGATTAAAGTAATTCCACCCTTGCAAGGAAAGGTCGATCTATGAAATCTATCATGCTTTTTCTGTCCTTGATGTGTGCTACGAGCGAGATTGCAGCGGCTGTCCAGGAAGTTGCGCCAGCTGGAGCGACCTGGGACGGCTCGGTATCGTTCGGGGCGGAGCTCGATAAACGCGGCATGACTGTGGACGAAAAAGGTCCCGCGGACAAGACGGCCCGCATTCGCTGTGGCTTTTCGGCGACATGGTCCTTCTCGTTGCATTGGACAACCGTGATGCCCGTCGTCCCCACTGAAAAAGCAGGGGGCGAACTCACTGCCGACGAAACCAGCCTGATCGAATTGACAAATATCGAACGTCAGAAAGGTAAACTGCCTGGTCTCCAGACTGATCCCGTCCTAATGAAGCTGGCCCGGGAACATTCGGCGACGATGGCTCGACTAGACAAGATCGGGCATGACTTGGAGGGAAACACCTTCTCAAAGCGTTTGGAACAAGCCCAATACCAGGCAGTGCGGGCCGGAGAAAATGCGGCCCAGGGTCAGCGTTCGCCGGCGGAAGCGGTCGCCGTGTGGATGCAGTCGCCCGGCCACAAAGCCAACATCCTGGATGCCGACTATACACACATCGGCGTTGGCACCGCTACCGCCACGTCCGGCCAGACCTATTCTACTCAGATCTTTTCCAAACCATTCGATCCCCAAAAACAACCAAAATGATGCGTGGATTTCGTCGATTTTGAAATGAAAAGAGATGAGGTAAGGAATCCCAAGCCTAATGCCAAGCGAATAGATGTTGTGGTCGTAAAAGGTGTCAGCCAAATCGGGTTTTGTGTGAAAACACCTACTGGCAAAACCGCCAAAATAGCCTTTTTGGTGGTTTGGTCGTAAGTGCCTGAAGCTGTTGGACTTGTGACGATGGGACCCACTTGGGGTGAGTCACGGTGTTTCGAGCCTTTCGATCGATTTGAGCCCTTCGGACGCGAAAAATTGGGTGGGGTGAGTCCCGCGATTTTGATTGAGGGTGACTCAATGATTGGCATTTACATCGAAAGGGTCAGACCCCAATTTGCTCCGAAGACTCCGCAAAATGGCGTCAGACCCTTGGCGAATAACCGTGTAGAAACGCAAAGACCCGCTGGGGTGAACCAACAACTATTTTGCTTCGCGAATGAGGTCTTTTGCAAACTCCAATTCGACATTCCGGTTTTCGATCTTGTCACGGACGGTAGGAATTACTTCATGGTCAGGAATTAATCCCCGATCTATGTATTTGTACCCATCT